>JBPEXA010000399.1:0-9148 GCA_052032135.1 Thermoanaerobaculia bacterium
TCGGCGCGGCACCCATCCTCCAGGCGATCGTCGGCGCCAGGTCGACGGACCGCACCGCCTCCCCTCGCGGCCCGGGCTCGACACCGGGCCCGGCGATCATCAGCGGCACCCGCCGATCGTAGTCCCAGGCGGTGCCATGGCTGGTCGCCGCTCCGCGATAGGAGAGGAAGAACTCGTCCCGCAGCACGAGGAAGTCGGGACTCCGCTCCGGGTGATACGAATGGGCGAACAGCCGGCCGACCGGATCGGCGAGGGTCGCCGGATCGGTCAGCTCGCTGCGCGTCCACACCTCGCGCACGCCGTCACACGCCTCCAGCAACTCCGCGGTCGCCTGCTCGACCTCCGCCGCGACGCCGCGCTCCCGCGCCCGCTCGGAGACGAACGGCCCGGGCTCGAGCCATGCGCCGTCGCCGAAGCGCCCCTGCAACCGCGCGTAGACCCCCTGGATGCAGAGCACGTCGTCGTCCGACGCCCGTTGCCCGGGCTGCCCCCGCAGCGCCATCAGCTCGGGGAGCGGCGCCGCGCCGTGGTCGGAGCTCAGCGCCAGCAGCACCTGATCGAGGCCGACCCGGCGGTCGAGGAACTCGAACAGCTCACCGAGCGCGCGATCGAGGCGGCGCAGCGCGTCGAGCATCTGGGGGCTGTCGGGACCGTAACGGTGGCCGATGTAGTCGATGCCCGAGAAGCCGATCGCCAGCAGATCGGGAATCTCGTCACCGCCCAGCGCCTCGGCACCGACCAGCGCCTCGGCGAAGGCGGCGGTGTGCTCGTCGATCCATGGCGAGTAGGCGACCTCCTCGTAGAAGCCCGACCCCGGGACCGGCGTCAGGCCGCCGAAGGTGATCGGGAAGTCGGGCTCCAGCGGCCCGAGGTCGAACGCCTCGACGCCGACCTCCATCAACGCTGCCTCGCCCACCGGCAGCGGCTCCCAGGCGCGTCCGAAGTGGCGGTCGAGCCGCCGCTCGTCGTTGAAGTCGTCGACCCACTCCGGCTCGTCGTCGGCGTAGTAGCTCGCCGTCTCGAAGCTGCCGTCCTCGCCGTCGTAGAAATACGCCGCGTCGGCGGCGAGGCCGCCCAGCATCAGCGCCGTACGGTCCTTGGTGGCGACGCTCACCACCTTGGCGGCCGGGTAGCGCGCCTTCAGCCAGTCGCCGAGCCCCTCGCACAGCAGCCGCTCCGGCGATTCGCTGTCCTCGTCGTTCTCACCGGCGTAGATCGACTCCCCGCTCTCGCGATCGATCCAGTTGTTGGAGACGATGCCGTGGCGGCTGGGGAAACAGCCGGTGGCGAGCGAGGCATGCCCAGGAGCGGTCTGCGTCAGCGCGTGATCGTGGCTGGCGTCGACCCAGTAGGCGCTTCGATCCAGGAGGTGGCGGAAGCCCCCCTCCCAGAAGCGATCGAACCGTTCGAGGACGTCGGCGCGCATCTGGTCGACCGCGATCAGCACCACCAGCCGCGGCGTGCCGGGCGGCGGCGGCTCGACCGGTTCTTCGCGAGCGCACGCCGAGAAGGACGACGACGCCACCGCGGCCACGAGCAGAGCTGGAAGCGGGCGGCGCATGGTCGGCAGAGTATAGGCGGTCCACGGCCGCCGACTACAATCCCCCTCCAACCAGGAAGGAGCGCCCCCGATGCCCCACCCTCTCGCCCGCAGGCTCGCCTGTGGTCTCTTCGCCATCCCGTCGATCCTCCTCGGCGCCGATCTCGACCCCGAACGCATGGAGGCGCTCGAGTGGCGATCGATCGGCCCCTATCGCGGCGGCCGGGTGACCACGGTCGCCGGCGTCCCGCAGCTCCCGGACACCTTCTACATGGGCGCCACCGGCGGCGGCGTCTGGAAGACGGAGGACGCCGGCACGACCTGGACGAACGTCTCCGACGGCCACTTCGCGACCGGCTCGGTGGGGGCGATCGCGGTGGCGCCGTCCGATCCCAATGTCGTCTACGTCGGCATGGGAGAGGCGCAGATCCGCGGGGTCGCCACCTCGCACGGCGATGGCGTCTATCGGTCCAACGACGCCGGGCGCACCTGGCACCACCTCGGGCTGGAGGAGACCCGTCACATCGCCGCCGTCCGGGTCGACCCGACCGATCCCGATCTCGTCTACGTCGCGGCGCAGGGCTACACCGGCAAGGACAGCCCCGAACGCGGCGTCTACCGCTCCAGCGACGGCGGCGACAGCTGGCAGCGCGTCCTGCACGTCTCCGACCGGGCGGGCGCGAGCTCGCTGGCGCTCGACGTCACCAACCCGAGAATCCTCTACGCCGGCATCTGGCAGCACCGCCGTCATCCGTGGAAGGTCGAGAGCGGCGGCCCCGACTCCGGCCTCTACAAGAGCGTCGACGGTGGCGACAGCTGGATCGAGCTGACCGAGGGCCTGCCGGAGGAGATGGGGAAGGTCGGCGTCGACGTGTCACCGGCGAGGCCACAGAGGGTCTGGGCCATCGTCGAGGCCGAGGAAGGGGGTCTCTTCCGCTCCGACGACGGCGGCGAGACGTGGCGGCGAGTCAACGACGAGCGAGTGCTGAGAGCACGCGCCTGGTACTACACCCGTGTGGTCGCCGATCCGATCGACGAAGACACCGTCTACGTCCTCAACGCGCCGGTGATGAAGTCGGTCGACGGCGGGAAGAGCTTCACCCGGGTGCGGGTCCCCCACGGCGACAATCACGCGCTGTGGATCCACCCGGCCGACCACCGGAGGATGATCAACGGCAACGACGGCGGCGCCAACGTCTCGACCAACGGTGGCGCCAGCTGGTCGACCCAGGCCAATCAGCCGACCGCTCAGTTCTACCGCGTCAACACCGACCGGCAGTTTCCCTACCGCGTCTACGGCGGCCAGCAGGACAACTCGAGCGTGTCGATCGCCAGCCGCACGCTCTACTCGAGCGGCATCGGGCGCGACGACTGGTTCCCCGCGGGCGGCTGCGAGACCGCCTACAGCGCCTTCGATCCCGACGATCCGCGCTACGTCTACTCCGGCTGCTACCAGGGTCTGATCGGCGAGCTCGACACGGTGACCGGTCACGAGCGCAGCGTCATGGCGTTCGAGTTCCTCGGTCTCGGGGCGACGCCGGTCGACATGCCCTACCGCTTCAACTGGAACGCGCCGATCGTGGCGTCGCCCCACGATCCGACGGTCATCTACCACGCCGCCAACAAGGTGCTGAAGACCACCGACCGCGGCAACAGCTGGGTCGAGATCAGCCCCGATCTCACCCGCGACGAGATCGACAAGCAGGGGCCGGGGGGCGGGCCGATCACCAACGAGGCGGCCGGCGGCGAGACCTACAACACGATCCTCTACCTCGTCGAATCGCCACACGAGGTCGGCACGATCTGGGTCGGCAGCGACGACGGGCTCGTCCACCTCACCCGCGACGGCGGCGCGAACTGGTCGAACGTCACCCCGCGCGGCCTGCAGGAGGCGATGATCAACGCCATCGACGTCTCGCCCCACGAGCCGGGGCGAGCGTGGCTGGCGGTCACCCGCTACAAGTTCGGTGACTACACGCCGCACGTCTACCGCACCGACGACTACGGCGCCAGCTGGCGGCGGCTGGTCGACGGCATCGACGACGACGCCTGGGTGCGGGTGGTGCGCGAGGACACCGAGCGGCCGGAGCTGGTCTACGCCGGCACCGAGACCGGCTTCTACGTCTCCTTCGATGGCGGCGAGCGGTGGACCCGGCTGCAGTCCAACCTGCCGGTGGTGCCGATCACGGACCTCCAGGTCCACGGCGACGACCTGGTGGCGGCGACCCAGGGGCGGGCGTTCTGGATTCTCGACCAGCTGGGTCCGCTCCGGGAGTGGAGCGACGAGCTCGCCGACCTTCCGGTCCACCTCTTCACTCCCGAGCGCACGCTCCGGGTCGGCGGCGGCCGGGGTGGCGAAGGCGTCGGCCACAACCCCCCGTTCGGCGCCGTCGTCCACTACCACCTGGCCGACGATGTCGGTGACGATGCCGAGCTCGTGCTCGAGATCCTCGATGAGGGCGGTCGTTCGCTCCGTCGCTACTCGAGCCGTGCCGATCCGGACGCCAAGCCGCCGACGCCGCCGCCGTTCGGGCCGCCGCCCGCGCCGACGACCCTCCCGGCGAAGGCGGGCCTCCAACGCTTCGTCTGGGATCTGCGGGGAGAACCGATCACCGAAGTGGAGGACCTGCTCACGTTCGGCGGTCTCGACCGCTACCGGGTCGTCCCGGGACGCTACACCGCGCGCCTGACGCTCGGCGACCGGACCGCCGAGGCCGCGTTCGACGTCGTCCACGATCCGCGGGTGAACCTGACGGCGGCGGACTTCTCTTCCCAACAGGCGCTGCTCGCCGAGCTCGCGACGGCCGTCGACGACCTCCACCAGTCGGTGAACCGGCTGCGCTCGGTGCGCGATCAGGCTCGTTCGCTGGCGCAGCGCGCCGCCGACCTCGACGGCGACGGACGGCTCTCGACGGCGACCGAAGAACTGGTGGAAGCGATCGACGCCTGGGAAGCCGACGCGGTGCAGACTCGGCAGCAGACCTTCCAGGACGTGATCAACTTCCCCAACCGCATCAACGCCGAGCTGATCTTCCTGATGGACTCGGTCGATGCCGCCGGACCCCCGGTGACCGCCGGAGCGCGCCGAGCGTGGGAGAGCCTCCAGCCCCGACTCGCGGCGCTCGCCACCCGGCGCGACCAGATCCTCGACGAGCGTCTCGCCGTCTGGTCGCAGGTCGTCCGAGAGCTGCAGATTCCACCCGTCGTGGTGCCGGAGTAGGCGACACGTTGCGTCGGCAAGGCCGACAGAGCGAGCCGGGTCAGGACGGCCCCGGGGGCCCCGGCTCCCGGCCGGCCTGCGATAGCCTCCGCGACGGAATGTTGGGCCAGCGCAGGAAGGACGCGGACGGCGGCTCCATCGGGGTCATCGCCGGCGGCCCGTTCTCGGACTGGTGCTGACGCGCGCCTGCGCGGCGGGGCTGTCGCTGATCGTCGTCGCCGCCGTCGCCCAGGAAGGCTCGGGGCCGGCGGTCGAGCTCTCCGTCGCCACCTCCGAGCGCGCGGCGCGGGTCGTGGCGCGAGCGATGCGATCGGGGTTCTTCGTCGATCAGCTGTTGATCCCCGACACCCACTACATGGGGCGCCACGCCTGGTCGACGTTGAATCCGGGGATGCAGCGGACGCTGGCGGAGGCGACGCCGGGCGAGGTGTTCCTGTTCCCCCTCGACAGCGGCAACACGGTCGTGGCGCGGATCGTCCCGGACGGCCCGCCGGCCATCCTCGGAGGCGATCGGTTCGCCCGCGAGTCGAAGGAGATCTGGGCGGTGCTGTCGGTGGGACCGACGGACTCGCGGCTGCTCAGCATGGAGATCGACGAGGAGACCGGGGACCTCGCCGCAATCTGCGCTTCGCGGCGGCGGTGGATCGAGGACGAGCTGCGCACGGCGCGGGCCGAGGTCGCGGCGCTGCCCGCCGCGGCGCCGGCATCGGCGCTGGTCGGCCCCTACGGCGACCTCATCAGCCTGCTCTCCTTTCAGGGCGAGATGCGCCAGGCGATCGAGGTGGTCGGCGCCCTGGCCGAGCGGCTGCAGGCACAGGGACCGTCGGTGCCGGCCTCCCATCTGAACACGCTCGACCTCGTCCTCGGCATCCTCGAGCTGCGCCGCGGCGAGGCCGAGAACTGCCTCTACGACCACCATCGCGAGATGTGCCTCTTCCCGCTGAGCGCGGCGGCGCGCCACCGCCTCGACGACGGCGCCTCCCGGGCGTTCGAGCACTTCGCCCGCTACCTCGAGCGCGCACCGGACGACCTCGAGGCGCGGTGGCTGCTGAACATCGCGGCGATGACGCTCGGCAGGTATCCGGACGCCCTTCCCGACCGCCACCGCATCGGACCGGAGTCGTTCGCCTCGCCGGTCGATCCCGGACGCTTCTGGGACGTCGCCGCGCCGGCCGGCCTCACCCACTCCGACAACGCCGGCGGCAGCGTCGCCGACGATTTCGACGGTGACGGGCTCCTCGACCTCGTCGTCTCGAGTCGCGACCCGTGCGAGCCGCTGCGCTACTACCGCAGCCTCGGCGACGGGACCTTCGCCGACCGCACCGAGAGCGCCGGTCTCGGCGGCCAGCTCGGCGGCCTCAACGTCGCCCAGGTCGACTACGACGGCGACGGCCGCCTCGATCTCTTCGTCATGCGCGGCGGCTGGGAGACGGCGATCCGCAACTCGCTGCTGCGCAATCGCGCGGCGCCGGACGGCGCCGTGGTGTTCGAGGACGTGACCGCGGCGGCCGGGCTCGGCGGCCCGGCCCATCGCACCCAGAGTGCCGCCTGGGCCGATGTCGACGGCGACGGCGACCTCGACCTCTTCGTCGCCAACGAGCTCTCCTTCAGCCAGCTCTACCGCAACCGCGGGGACGGCACCTTCGAGGAGGCGACGGTCGAGGCCGGCCTGCGGTTCCGCTCGTTGAGCAAGGGGGCGAGCTGGTCCGACGTCGACAACGACGGGCGGCCGGACCTCTACGTCTCGAACTTCGGCGAGCGCAATCTGCTGTTCGTCAACCGCGGGGCGGGCCGCTTCGAGGAGGTGGCGCTCGCGGCGGGAGTCGCCGAGCCGACCTACAGCTTCACCACCTGGTTCTGGGACTATGACAACGACGGCTGGCAGGATCTGCTGGTCGTCACCCTGCGGCAGACGGTTGACGAAGTGGCGCGCGAGTACCTCGGCGAGCCGCAACGGGGCGAGACGCTGCGGGTCTACCGCAACCGGGGCGACGGGACGTTCGAGGACGCCACCAGCGCGCTCGACCTGGCGCGCAACATCCCGACCATGGGCGCCAACTTCGGCGACCTCGACAACGACGGGTTCCTCGACGTCTATCTCGGCACCGGGGCGCCTTCCTACGGCATGCTGGTGCCCAACCGCGCGTTCCTCAACCAGGGCGGCGAGCGCTTCGTCGACGTCACGACCGCCACCGGCACCGGCCACCTGCAGAAGGGTCACGGGGTCGCCTTCGCCGATTTCGACAACGACGGCGATCAGGAGCTCTTCGCCAACATCGGCGGCGCCTTTCCGGGCGACAAGTACCCCAACGCGCTGTTCGAGAACCCCGGCCACGGTAACGACTGGCTGCGAGTGGAGCTGGTCGGCACGCGCAATCACCCGAGCGCGCTCGGCGCCCGGCTGCGGGTGGTGGTCGAGAGCGACGGGCGGGAGCGCTCGATCCACCGCGCCGTGACCAGCGGCGGCTCGTTCGGCGCCTCGCCGCTCGAGCAGCACGTCGGCCTCGGGCCCGACGCCGCCAGCGTGCGGCTGGAGGTCGACTGGCCGACCGTCGCTGGCGACGACGGTCCGCGGAGGCAGCTGATCGGCGAGGTCCCCAAGAACAGCGCCATCCGCGTCACCGAGGGGGTCGACGGCTTCGAGCTCGTACCCCTGCGCCGCTTGGCGTTCCCGGCGGGAGCCCACACCGGGCACGGGCCTCGCTCATCCGCCTCGCCGGGCGGCTGAGGAGCGGCTCCGAGGCGCTGCGGCGCCCCGCCCCCACCGCCCCGGCGGGGGGCGGATCGCGGCCGATCGCTCTCCGTCGGGCATGCGATACCCTTCGCGCTGCGATGCACGGCCAGCGCATCAAGGACACCGCCAGCGGCCGCATCGAAGTGATCGCCGGCGGCATGTTCTCGGGCAAGAGCGAGGAGCTCGTGCGCCGGCTGCGGAGGGCGGTGATCGCCCGCCAGCGGGTGCAGACCTTCAAGCCGCGGGTCGACGACCGCCATCCCCCGGAGGTGCTCGTCACCCGCGACAACCGCCAGGTGGCGGCGGTGACGGTGACCAGCGCCGGCGCCCTCGAGGCGGCGCTCGAGGAGGGGGTGCAGGTGGTGGGCATCGACGAGGCGCAGTTCTTCGACGCCCCGCTCGTCGAGGTCGTCATGCGCCTCGCCGACCGCGGCGTGAGAGTGGTGGTCGCCGGCCTCGATCAGGACTACCTGCGCCGCCCGTTCGGCCCGATGCCGGCGATCCTCGCCCTCGCCGAGCACGTCGACAAGATGCACGCCATCTGCGTGCGCTGCGGCGGCACCGCTCACTACAGCCAGCGGATCGGCGGCGGTGACGAGCAGGTGCAGGTCGGCGACACCGAGTGCTACGAAGCGCGCTGCCGCGACTGCTACGAGCCCTACCACTCCTGACCGTCATGGAGTTCGTCGAGATCGCCGTCTTCAACTCCCGCCTCGAGGCGGAAACCATCGGCCACGCGCTCGATCAGTACGACATCCCGTTCCTGGTGCAGAGCCACGACGTGGGCATGTTCGGCCCCGGCATGATCGGCGCCTCGCCGGCGGGCGCGCGGCTGCTGGTGCCCGAGAATCGCCTCGACGAGGTGCGCGAGCTGCTGAACTGCGTGGTGACCGAGCCCGATGCCCTGGTGGAGGAGCGCGACGAGGACGGGTCGGAGTGAGCGACCGCGACCGGCTCCACCAGCTGCTCGCCGAGCGCAGCTACCAGCGTCGGCAGGTGGTGCTGGCGAGCGGCCGCGAGAGCGACTTCTACTTCGACAGCAAACAGACGGTGCTCGACGCCGAAGGGGCGTGGCTGACCGGCTGCGTCTTCTTCGACGCCATCGCCGAGCTCCCCGAGGTCGATCGGTTGCGCGCCGTCGGCGGCCTCGAGCTCGGCTCGGTGCCGATCGGCACCGCGATCGGCGTCGTCTCTCATCAGCGCGGCCGTCCCCTCGCCCACCTGGTGATCCGCAAACAGCCGAAGGAGCACGGCACCCGGGCGGCGGTCGAGGGAGCGGAGCTCGTCGCGCCGGGGAGCGCCGTGGTAGTGGTCGAGGACGTGGTGACGACGGGGGGGTCGTCGCTGCGCGCGGCGAGACGGCTGGTCGAGGCGGGGTTCGAGGTGGCGTCGCTGGTGACGCTGGTCGATCGCGAAGAGGGGGGCCGCGAGGCGATCGAGGCCGAGGGGTTTCGGCTCGTCAGCCTCTTCTCCCGGAGCGACTTCGCCTGAGCGAGCGGCGGAGCTCATCCACCTCGATCCGCAGGTCGCGTCGGCGTCCGCGGCCGACGGATTCAGGCGGGAGACGGCATCGTCGCTGCAGGCCTCACCCGACCATGCCCCTGCAGCAACGACACCGTCTCCCGCCCGACGGGCTGGACAGGCGTCGTTGTCT
>JBPEXA010000004.1:0-1758 GCA_052032135.1 Thermoanaerobaculia bacterium
ATCGCGCCGAGATCGTTGAGACGCCGTGAGACCGCGAGCGCCTCGTCGCGATCCTCACCGGCGACGTAGCGACCGGCGAAGCGCCGCACCAGCGCCCGCGGGGTGAGCGGCAGGGCCGTGAGGACCAGGCGACTGAGCACGCTCACCGTGTCCGCCCCGGGGGTGGTCCCCTCAGTTGCCGACGGCGGCCGGCGAGTCGTCGGCCACCCACCGCACCGACTTGGAGCACGGGCAGGCGCCGCCGACGCGGCGCAGCGCCGGCATCCGGCGCGACGCCTCCTGGGCGTCGACCCCCTCCTCGTGCACCTCTCTCAGCGTCTCCGCGTAGTCGCGGAAGTCGCTGCTCGCGCGGTAGGCGTCCGGCAGCTGGTCGGTGAGGTGATCGAGATAGCTGTCGACGTCGTCGAACGTCGCGCCGTCCCAGCCGACCATCTCGAAGGCCGGGACGCCGCGACGGCGGAAGAAGGCCATCGGCGGAACGTGCACCAGGTCGCCCCAGGCGATGCCGTGCACGGTGTCGCCGTCGTCGAGGATGCGGTCGAGCACCGCCTCGGCCTCCTTGAGCTTGAGCTCCGGCAGCCGAGCCCGCACGTAGCGCATGTTGAGGTCGCGGACCAGCTTGCTCACCTCCGCGTAGTACTGCTCCTGCGCCTCGGCGTTCTTCATCGGCTTGAGGCCGTAGCGGACGTTGGTGCCGCCGCCGCGCTCGTCGCCGAACATCTCGAGGCCGCGCGGCAGCCACTTGTTGAGGACGCGCTGGATGTCCTCCATCGTGACGTACACCCCGCCGCGGGCGGTGTCCTCCGCCCAGCGGCGCAGCGGCACGACGCCGGCGGCGAGGTGGAACGCCTCTTCCCGCAGCATCTGCGGCATGCTCTCGGCAAACGGCTTGTAGGCGCTGATCTTCTGCATCGCCAGCTGGTACTTGCCGACGCGGTCGATCAAGGTGCAGAACATGGCGTTGTCGACGAAGGAGTCGAACTCGATGTTGAAGGCGCCGAGGACGTGGGAGCCGGTGGTCATCGAGAGGATCTCCTCCACCAGGTCGGGTCCGGTGGTGTCGGAGACCGAGCTCCAGTCGTCGTCGAGGAGCAGGTGCAGCATCTGGTAGCCGTGGCGCAGCTCTTCCGCCATCATCCGGAGGACCCACACCTGGTCCTTCTCGTCCTGCGCCCGCGCCAGTGTCAGCCGGTGCTGCTGGATCGAGCCGAACTCGGTGCTCGCCTGGGCGGTGATCGCGCCCAGCAGGTGGGCGGCCTGCTCGGGCGCCAGATCGGCGGCACGCGTGAACTTCGGCTGGCCTTTGAGGTCCCCGCACTCGATCTCGTTGCAGATCCCCGCCTCCCGGTAGGCGCACACCTCGAACAGCGGCTCCTTCGGGAAGTGCTTCTCCCAGTTCTCCAGCAGGAACGGGTAGTCGGGCAGGAAGACGTCCCGCCACTTCAGCACCGCGTCGTGGTACTTCTTCGGAATGTAGGTCTTCGTCGTCGCCATCGCCGCTTCCTCAGTCGGGTCCTCGGTCGAGCTCCAGAACGAAAGGGGTGAGGCCGGCCGGCTCGAAGCCGAGCGCTTCGAAGAAGCCCGCGATCCCGGTCATCTCGCGATCGACCAGGGTCCTCACGCTGCTCGCTCCCCGGCTCCGGAAGTAGGTCAGCATGGCGTCGGCCAGCTGGCGTCCGATCGCCTGACCGCGGTAGTCGGGATCGACCCCCATCACCTCGATCCAGCCGGTCGGCTCCTCGAGACCGAACTCTCCCG
>JBPEXA010000040.1:0-2713 GCA_052032135.1 Thermoanaerobaculia bacterium
CGCGACCGCGCGGCCGCCGAGGTCGTCGGCGAGCCGCACCTCGCCGACGACGAGCGGCACCCCCTTGACCGCCGCGTCGACCGCGCGCAGCAGGGTCGGCGAGGTGGCGGTCTCGAGCACCGCCAGGGCGTCCCCCACCAGCGGCTGACGACCGCCGAGCGTGGCGTCGTGGAGCGCCGGGTGGATGTCGCCGAGGAAGACCTCGTCGACCACCGCCGTCTCCGTCCCCCGTCCGACGCCGTGGGCGACCTCGGTGCTGGCGACGCTGCCGCCGACCAGAGCGAGGAAGCGGCCGGGGTGGACCGTGCCGGCGCGCAGCAGGGCGATCGGCGCCGCCTTCACCATCCGGTCGACCGCCGCGATGCCGGCGGCGACGGAGCCGTACTCGAGCAGCGCCAGGGCGGCGTGACGCACGGTCGCCGCCATGCTCAGACGATGCGGAAGTGGTCGACCAGCACGCAGCGCCGCAGCCGGCTGAAGCTGATCGGTCCGGTCAGCCCTTCACCGGTGGGGCTGGCGATCGTGAAGCTGGTCGGTCCCTCCCCTCCCTCGCCGAGGCCGGCGTAGAACGGGCCGTTCTTGGTGAAGATGCTGGTGTCGATGACGCGCGCCATGCGGCTGAGCGCCCCGATGTCGCGCGAGTACATGCCGGCGGAGTGGCCGAAGCCGTGCTCCGCCTGCTTGGCCAGCTCGATGCCGCGATCGACGTCGGGGACGCTGGTCACCGGCAGCACCGGCATCATCTGCTCGGTCCAGATCAGCGGGTGATCGTTGGGCACCCGGGCGACGGCGAGGCGTGGATCTCCCTGCACCGTTATGCCGGCGGCGTCGAGCACCACCGAGGCGTTCTTGCCGATCAGCTCCTTGTTGACCACCGACCGCCGTCCCGGCCCGCGGTTCTCGGCGAAGATCACCCGCTCGACCTTGCGCAGCTCGGCGGCGTCGAGCAGGTAGGCGCCGTGCCGCCCCATCTGCTCGACCAGTGCGTCGGCGATCGAGTAGACGGCGAACACCTCCTTCTCGTCGGTGCAGACGATGTTGTTGTCGAACGAGGCGCCGGCGACGATCGAGCGACCGGCGAGCTCGAGATCGGCGGTCTCGTCGACCACCACCGGCGGGTTGCCGGGACCGGCGCAGATCGCCCGCTTACCGCTCTGCATCGCCGCCTTGACCACACCGGCACCGCCGGTCACCGCCAGCAGCCGGATCCCCTTGTGACCCATCAACGCCTGCGCCGACTCGATCGTCGGCTCCGCGACGCCGCACACCACGTTGGGGGGACCGCCGGCGGCGAGGATCGTCCGGTGCAGCAGCCGGATGTTCGCCTTCGAGCACGCCGCCGCGTTCGGGTGGACGTTGAACACCACGGTGTTGCCGGCGGCCACCATCGCGATCGTGTTGCAGATGATCGTCGACGTCGGGTTGGTGGTCGGGGTGATGGCGCCGATCACGCCGTAGGGGGCGTACTCGGTCAGAGTCAGGCCGTGGTCGCCGGTCACCGCCTGCGGGGTGAGCACTTCGGTGCCCGACGTCTTGCGGGTGACCAGCCGGTTCTTGACCACCTTGTCCTCGAACCTGCCGAGGCCGGTCTCCTCGTGCGCCATCCGCGCCAGCTCTTCGGCGTGCTCGAGCATCGCCTCGCGGATGGCGGCGATGATCGTCGTGCGCTGCTCGAGGGATAGGGCGTCGAGGTGATGGAACGCGTCGCGAGCGGCGGCGACGGCGTCGTCGACGGTGGCGAAGATCCCCTCGCCGAGCTCGCCGGCCGCGGGCGAGGCGACGAGCGTCGGGCCGCCGCCGGGCGCGGTCGCCGCCGTCCGGCCGGTCAGCCGCTCGGCGAGTCGTGTCGCGATGCGGTCGACCTGGCGATCGGTCAGCGAGCTCACCGGTCGGTCACTCCTTTACGGTAGGTCTCCTCACCGTCGACCTCCCAGCTGTCGACGATCGCCATGACCACCGCATCGACCGGCTTGCCGTCGGTCGCCACCGTCTGGCGCGCCGACGAGCCGCTGGCGAACAGCACCATCTCGCCGACCCCGGCGCCGACCGCGTCGACCGCCACCACCGAGCCGCCGGCCGGACGGTTGTCCGGACCGTGCTGCTCGAGCATCAGGAACCGCAAGCCGGAGAGCTTGGGGTCCTTCTGGGTGGCGACGACGGTGCCGAGCACCCTGGCGAGCTTCACCGGCTACTTCTTGGCCTTCGCCGCCTCGGCGTCGCGACCGAGCGGGATCACCAGATCGACGTTGACGTGCGGCCGCGCGATGATGTGCACGGCCACCACCTCGCCGACCCGCGCCGCCGCCGTCTGGCCGGCGTCGCACGCCGCCTTGACCGCCGCCACGTCGCCGCGGATCACCGCCGTGGTGTAGCCACCGCCGGTCTTCTCGTAGCTCACCAGCTCGACGCGGGCCGCCTTGACCATCGCGTCGGCCGCTTCGACCATCGCCGGAAAGCTCCGGCATTCGACCATTCCGAGTGCTTCAGACATCGTTGCCTCCTACCTGGCGGGCCGTCCGGCCCGAATTGGCGTCCGCGGTCGCCCGCGTCATTGGCTCCTTCCGGTCAAACCTTCGATCGCCTGCACGGCGGCGACCTGCGCCACCTCGACGTCCTCCTCCTCCCCCCCGATGTAGACGCGGCCGAAGCTGCCGACCGCCCGCACCTCGAGGATGTTGATGTCGGCCGCCTTCTCCGCCTCGTTGGCGGCCAG
>JBPEXA010000400.1:0-1609 GCA_052032135.1 Thermoanaerobaculia bacterium
GGGGACGCCGCCTGGCAGCGCCGCGCCGACGCCGCCGGGGGTGCCGATCGCGAGCAGATCGAACAGTCGATCGCCGCCTACGAGCGGGCGCTGGCCGCCGATCCCGCCGACCTCGAGGCGCGGTGGAAGCTGATGAGAGCCCTCTTCTTTTTCGGCGAGCACGTGCTCGACGATCGCGACGAGCGGCTCGGCGTCTTCGAGCGCGGTCGCGAGCTGGGGGACGAGGGTGTCGATCAGATCGCCGCCGCCGCCGGTCTCGATCGCGAGGCGCTGATCGAGCTCGACGCCCCGGCGCTGCGCGCCGCCGTCGCCGAGCCGGTGGTCGGCGCCGAGATCCTCTTCTGGTCGGCCGTCCACTGGGGACTGTGGGGGCGCACGCGGGGGAAGCTGGCGGCGGCGAGGGAGGGGGCCGCCGGCCGCGTGCGCGATCTGGCGACGGCGTCGATCCACCTCGCCCCCGAGATCCAGAACGGCGGCGGCCACCGCATCCTCGGGCGACTCCACACCGAGGCGCCGAGCATCCCCTTCGTCACCGGCTGGATCGACCGCGACACCGCGGTGCGCGAGCTCGAGCGCGCCCACCAGCTGGCACCCGACGACCTCACCACCCGCCTCTATCTCGCCGAGGCGTTGGTCGAGTTCGACCGCGATCGCCGGCAGGAGGGGATCGCGCTGCTCGAGAGCGTGGTCGCCGCCGACCCCGACCCCGAATGGCGGGTCGAAGAGCTGGCGGCGATCGCCGATGCCCGTCGACTGCTCGCCACCCTCGACCGATGACGTTTCCGGAGACCGCGCGATGACCGCAGATCACGACCACCACGACGACATCATCTACCCCTCGGCGATCGGCTTCGTGCTGGTCCACGTCGCCTGCCTGGGCGCCCTCTGGAGCGGCGTGACGCCGCTGTCGCTGGCGCTCTGCGCCGGCGCCTACCTGCTGCGGATGTTCGCCATCACCGCCGGCTTCCACCGCTACTTCTCGCATCGCGCCTTCCGCACCTCGCGGGCGTTCCAGTTCGCGCTCGCCTGGGTCGCCCAGTCGTCGGCCCAGTCGGGGACGCTCTGGTGGGCGGCCAAGCACCGCCAGCATCACGCCCACTCCGATCTCGAGACCGACGTCCACTCCCCCTCCCAGCACGGCTTCTTCTTCGCCCACCTCGGCTGGATCTTTCGCCGCCCCCACTCGAGCGCCGACTACTCGAGCATCCCCGACCTCACCCGCTATCCGGAGCTCGTCTGGCTCGACCGGCGCAAGCTCCTGCCCGCGGTCACGCTGGCGCTCGTCTGCCTCGCCGTCGGCGGCTGGCCGGGGCTCTTCGTCGGCTTCTTCTGGAGCACGGTGCTCGTCTACCACGCGACCTTCGCCATCAACTCGCTCGCCCACACCTTCGGCTCCCGCCGCTACCTGACCGGCGACGACTCGCGCAACAACTGGTGGCTGGCGCTCGCCACCCTCGGCGAGGGGTGGCACAACAACCACCACTACTACCCGTCCTCGACGCGGCAGGGCTTCCGCTGGTGGGAGATCGACGTCACCTGGTACACCCTCGAGCTGCTCGCCCGCTTCGGGCTGGTGTGGGATCTGCGCACCCCGCCGGCGCGCGTCGTC
>JBPEXA010000401.1:0-3786 GCA_052032135.1 Thermoanaerobaculia bacterium
TTCGTGATGCTCGCCTGGTTCGCCTTCGCCTTCTTCGTGGTCTGAGGCTTCGGTCAGCCGCTCGACTCGGCGCCGGCGGTGGTGCCGGTGCCGGTCGGGCACTCGACCCCGGTGCCTCCGAGGCCGCAGTAGCCGCCGGGGTTCTTCGACAGGTATTGCTGGTGGTACTCCTCGGCGTAGTAGAACTCGTCGGCGGGCCGGATCTCGGTGGTGATCGCCCTCAGGCCGCGCTCGGCGAGCGCCTGCTGGTAGCGGTCGCGCGACGCCTCGGCGGCCGCCTGCTGCTCGGGAGTGGTGGTGTAGATCGCCGATCGGTACTGGGTGCCGTGGTCGTTGCCCTGGCGCATCCCCTGGGTCGGATCGTGCCCCTCCCAGAACCGCCGCAGCAGCTCCTCGTAGCTCACCCGCGCGGGGTCGAAGACGACGCGCACCACCTCGGTGTGGCCGGTGCCGCCGCTGCACACCTCCTGGTAGGTCGGGTTCGGCGTGCTGCCGCCGGCGTAGCCGACCGCCGTGGTGTGCACCCCCGGGATCTGCCAGAAGATCCTCTCCGCCCCCCAGAAGCAGCCGAGACCGAACCAGGCGTCCTCGCTGCCGGTGGGGAAGGGGGGTCGCAACGGGGTGCCGAGCACGTGGTGGGGCGACGAGAGCGGCATCGCCTCGTCGCGGCCGGGCAGCGCGTCGGCGGCATCGGGGAGGGTGTCCTTCTTGAGCTGGAACCACGCCATGATCGACAGTCTCCGTCGGGCGCCGGGGCCGGCGGCGGCCGCATCGGCTCTCCAGTCTACGGCACCGCGGCACCGGCGGATGCACCCGTCGTCGACGCCGCGGTCGTTGATAGGGTCTCGTCGCCGTGACCGCCCCGCCCTCTCCGCCCGAGCCGGTCGAAGGTCGCGAGCGCCTCGACCTCGCCGAGCTCGCTTTCCGGTGGCGCAGCTACCTGCCGCTCGGCGTCATCGCGATGCTGGCGGTCGGCGTCGCCCGCGGCGCGGCGGTCGACCGTGCCGCGGTCGGAGCGATGGCCGCCGTCGGCGCGCTGCTCGCCGCCGCCGGCATCGGCCTACGGATGGCGGCCGTCGGCCGCGCCCCGGCCGGCACGTCGGGCCGGCATCGCCGCCAGTACGCCGCCGAGCTCAACACCGCAGGGCTCTACGCCCGCATCCGCCATCCGCTCTATCTCGGCAACCTGCTGGTGTGGGGCGGGGTGTCGGTCGCCAGCGGCTGGCCGCTCGGGGCGGCGGCGAGCGTCGCCTGCGGCGCTCTGCTCTTCGGTCTCATCGTCCGCCACGAAGACCGCTACCTGGCGGCCCGCTTCGGCGATCGGTGGCGGCGGTGGGCGGCGACGACGCCGGCGCTGTTCCCCCGGCCGGGAGTCGGCGCCGGACGGCAGGGCGCCGCGCCGCCGTTCTCGATCGCCGCCGCCGTCCGCTCCGAGTACTCGACCGCTCACACCGTCGGCCTGCTGCTGCTCGGCTTCGAGCTGCTGCGCCGCTGGGCGGAGGCGGCACCGCTCCCCGGCTGGCTGTGGGCGCTACTGGTCGCCAACAGCGCCCTCTACCTGACGGTCCGCGCCCTGCGCGCCCGCCTCGAGCCGAGCTCCGGCGCTACCCGGTCTTGACCAGCGCCCGCAGGATCTCGCGCCCCTCGTGGTCGAGATCGGTGAACTCGAACAGCACCGAGCAGAGACCGTCGGCTCGCAGCTGCACGTGGAGCACCTCTCCCGACCCCTCGATGAGGCGGCTCTCGACCGCCATCTCGAGCCGCAGCTTGTCGCCGGTGTGCAGCGGACAGTCGGTCTCGAACAGCAGCCCCTGGGAGAGCACCTCGATCGTCCGCCCGAGCCAGGAGCGGTTCTCGACGATCAGCTCCTCGGCGAGGGTGCGCGCCAGGCAGATCAGGTAGTGGGTGCCGGTGCCGGCCGGCTCGAGGTCGACCATCCTGCGGTCGTCGAGCGGCTCGGTCTCGGGCGTCTTCGGCGTCCGGTCGGGGAACAGGGAAGCGAGGTAGGACATCGGATCCTCCTTGTCTAGGCGTGATCGAGACGGCGGATCGCCGGTTCCAGCACGGTCAGCGCCTCGTCCACGAGGGTGCGCAGGGCGGCACGGCCGGGGTTGCGGTGCCAGCGCCGCAAGGCGGCGAGCAGGCAGGCGGTCACCGCCGCCGCCAGCACCTCCGCCTGCCACGCGCGGGTCGATCCCGGCGGCAGCAGCGCCGTCAGGCGTTTCGCCAGCCGGGTCTCGGCGGCGTAGAGCTGGTGCACGAGCTGGCCGAGGAGCGCCGGCTCGGAAAGCGCATGGGGGAGGCGCGGCAGCACCTCCTCTTCGTGGTCGGCGATCGACTCGGCGAAGGCGTGGAACGCCGCTTCGAGCACCGCGTAGAGCCCGCCGTCGTCGGAGGTCGTCGCCAGCGACGCCTCCATCGCCGGGAAGCCGTGGAAGAACGCGTCCTCCTTGGCGGGGAAGTAGCGGTAGAAGGTGCGGGGAGAGATCAGCGCCCGGTGGGCGATTTCGTCGACCAGCGTCCCGTCGTACCCCTTGCGGCCGATGAGGTCGAGGGCGGCACGGGCGATCTCGTCGCGCGTCCGCTCCCGGCGCAAGCTGCGCAGAGAGGGGTTGGCCGGCGCGGTGTGGGCGGAGCTGGGAGCCATGGCGAAGCCCGATGAGGCGTAAACCTGCTGGAGCAAAGGCATCCTACGCACATTTGACAGTTACTGTCAATTTGGCATTGCATGTCGAATCGACATTGTTTGCCGGCAGCACCCGTTGCCGATCGCGCGACGAGCGGCTATCGTCGCGGCCCACATCGCGAGGTCCGCCATGCAGATGGGCATCCTCGGCCTCCCCAAGGCCGGCAAGACGACGCTGTTCAATCTCCTCACCGCCGCCGACGAGGCGACCGACAAGTTCGCCCAGTCGAAGGGCGCCCACGTCGGCGTCGCCAAGGTGCCCGATCCGCGGCTGGCACGGCTGCGCGACCTCTTCGAGCCGCGCCGCTACGTGCCGGCGACGGTGCAGTTCGTCGACATCCCCGGCCTGCAGCGCGGGCAGGGGAGCTCCGACCTCAACCTCACCGAGCTGCGCGAGGTCGACGCCCTGGTGCACGTGGTGCGCGCCTTCGAGGACCCAGAGCTGCCGCACCCCGACGGCGCCCTCGACCCGGCCCGCGACGTGGCGAACATCGACCTCGAGCTGGTGCTCGCCGACCTCGAGCTCGTCGAGCGGCGGCTCGAGCGGCTCGAGGTCTCCGCCAAGCGGGGCCTCAAGCCGGAGGAGGTGCGGGAGCAGGCGCTGCTGCGCGAGGTGATCGTCCCCGCCCTCGAGGCGGAGACGCCGCTGCGGGCGATCGAGCTCGCCGGCGACGACGAGAAGCGCCTGCGCGGCTTCCAGCTGCTCTCCGCCAAGCCGCTGCTGGTCGCCCTCAACGTCGCCGAGGACGACCTCGGCCGCAGCCCCGGGGAGCTCGGCCTCGACGACGCCACCCCGGTGGTGGTGATGAGCCTGCCGATCGAGGAGGAGATCTCGAAACTCCCCGACGACGAGGCGGGCGAGTTCCTCGCCGACCTCGGCCTCGACGAGGCGAGCATCGACCGGGTGATCCGGGCGAGCTACCGGCTCCTGGGGAGGATCTCGTTCTTCACCGTCGGCGACGACGAGGTGCGGGCGTGGACGATCCGTCGCGGCACCGTCGCCCGTGAGGCGGCGGGCGCCATCCACTCCGACATCGAGCGCGGCTTCATCCGCGCCGAGGTCGTCCCCTGGGAGACGCTCCTCGACCGCGGCTCCCTCG
>JBPEXA010000402.1:0-4845 GCA_052032135.1 Thermoanaerobaculia bacterium
CACCGAGATAGCCGCTGCGCGCCGACGCCAACGGCTCACCCTCCCCCGCCGGCCGCGCTCGGTCCGCCCCTCCCCCATCGCTCCCCACATCGTCTCCTCGTTCGGGGAGCACCGAGTCGACGGTCGCCTCGAGCGCCTCGGCCGCTCGCAGGATCACCTGGTCGGCCTGGATCGAGCTGGCGACGTGATGGAAGAAGAAGACGAGCACCCCGATGCTCGCCAGCGCCAGCGCCACCGCCATCAGCGCCGACAGGCGCGGGAGATACGGCGACCCCTCGGTCGACGGGTGGATCTGGCCGAGCACCAGGACGCAGTAGACGAAGGTGCTGACGTAGGTGCCGAGGGTGATCTGGTTGCCGCGATCGCGCATGAACTGGCGCAACAGGCGCGGCCCGAACTGCGTCGACGCCTGGGCGAGGGCGACGATCACGATCGAGAAGGTCACCCCGGCGACGGTCATCATCGAGCCGGCCATGGTGGTCAGCAGAGCGCGCACGTTCTCCACCCCGTGCACCTCGAGCCACGACGGCCAGGCGAACTCGCCCTGGGCGAGCCGGAGGTCGACCCAGCCGAGCCCGAAGGCGAGGGCGAAGGCCGCCAGCACCATGCTCCCGGGGAGGAACCAGAAGCTCTCGCGCAGAATCCGCAAGAAGTGGAGGAGTCGGTGTCTCACGCGCGGCACTCTACGCCATGCGCCGGTGGCCCCGGGCCGGGGCCTTCTGGGCGGTCCGCGCGGACAGTAGACTACGCGCTCGCCCGGCTGCCGCCGCCCGACCAGGACACCCCCGTTGCCGAGATCGATCGAAGCGTTCTTCGAAGAAGTCGGCCGCTTCTTCGACATGCTCTGGCGCGTGCTGCTGTGGACGCCGCGCCGTCCCTTCGACGTCCAGCAACTGTTGCACCAGATGGTGCGCGTCGGCGTCAACTCGGTGCCGGTCATCGCCATGACGGCGCTGTTCACCGGCATGGTGATGGCGTTGCAGACCACCGCAACCCTGATGCGGTTCGGCGCGGAGCGCTACGTCGGGTCGCTGGTCGCGCTGTCGATGGTGAGAGAGCTCGCCGCCGTGCTCGGCGGTCTGATCATCGCCGGTCGATCGGGCTCCGCGATGGGGGCCGAGCTCGGCAGCATGCGGGTCACCGAGCAGATCGACGCCCTGGAGGTGATGGCGACCGATCCCGTTCACTATCTCGTCGTCCCCCGCGTGTGGGCGACGGTCCTCATGCTCCCCCTCCTGGTCGGCCTGTCCGACGCGATCGGCATCTTCGGCGGCTACCTGATCGCCGTTCTGCTGATGGGGACCAACCCGGTCGCCTACCTCGAGACGACCTACCAGTACACCGACCTCGCCGACGTCATGTCGGGGCTGATCAAAGCGGCGGTCTTCGGCCTGCTGATCGCGGTGATCGGCTGCCAGCAGGGGTACTACACCCGCGGCGGCGCGGCGGGGGTCGGACGGTCGACGACTCGTGCCGTGGTGCTGGCGTCGATCGCCATCCTGGTCAGCGACTTCTTCCTCACCAAGATCCTGTTTTGAACGCTCCCGCCGTCAAGATCCAGCTCCACGATCTCCACAAGTCGTTCGGCGACAAGGTGGTGCTCCGCGGCGTCGATCTCGCCATCGACAGCGGCACCTCGATGGTGGTGATCGGCGGATCCGGCACCGGCAAGAGCGTGCTGCTCAAGCACATCGTCGGGCTGCTGCATCCCGATCGCGGTCGGGTGGTGATCGACGGCGTCGACCTCGCCGCCCTCGATCGCCGTGAGCTCACCCGCTTCCGGCGCAAGTTCGGCATGGCGTTCCAGGAGGGCGCACTGTTCGATTCGATGACGGTGGCGGAGAACATCGCATTCCCGCTCCGCCGGCTGGAGGAGCGATCGGAGGCGCAGATCGCTCGCCGCGTCGAGGAGTGCCTCGAGCTGGTGCAGCTGCCGGGGATCGGCGGCAAGATGCCGAGCGACCTCTCCGGCGGCATGCGCCGCCGTGTCGGCTTCGCTCGCGCGATCGCCCATCAACCGGAGATCCTCCTCTTCGACGAGCCGACCACCGGGCTCGACCCGGTCACCAAGGAGTCGATCGACCGCCTGATCATCGATCTCCGAGAGTCACTCGGGTCGACGCTCGTTATCATCAGCCACGACATGGGCAGCGTGTTCAGGATCGCCGATCAGGTGGCGATGCTGTACGAAGGCGAGATCATCGCCCGGGCGTCGCCCGGCGAACTCAAGCAGAGCGACGATCCGAGGGTGGCCGAGTTTCTTCGCCGCGACCTCGAACTGACGGCGGCACGCTGAGCCGCGAAAGGACAAGCCGATGTCGAACATGGCCAAGGTCGGACTCTTCGCGGTGATCGCGCTCGCCGTGCTCGGCTACCTGATCATCGAGGTCGAGGATCTCGACCCGTTCGGCGACGAAGGCGCCCGCTTCGAAGCCAACTTCGACTCGGTGGCGGGCCTCGACGACAAGGCCGCCGTGCGGATCGCGGGCGTTCGGGTGGGCCGCGTCGACGGCATCCGCCTCGTCGATCAGCGCGCGGTGGTCGGCATCCTGCTCGACCCCCCGATCGAGCTGCCGGCCGGCACTCGCGCCCGCGTCAGCAGTCTCGGCCTGCTGGGCGACAAATACGTCGAGCTGGTGCTCGGACCTCCCGGAGGCGCCCCGCTCGCCGTCGGCGCCCAGCTGAGCGGCGAGACCCCCCTCGGATGGGACGAGGCGGTCGCCGGGTTCAGCGACCTCGGGGCGTCGCTGCAGGAGAGCCTCGCGGCGGTCGATCCGCAGGCGACCGGCGACGCGATCCGCAGCCTGCTGGCGAACCTCGAGCAGACCAGCGTCGGCCTCCGCCAGCTGATCGCCGCCAACCGCGGCAACGTCGACCGCACGGCGGCCAACTTCGAGCGGCTGAGCGGCAGCCTCGCCGACGAGCTGCCACGGCTGACCGCCCAGATCGACCGCGTCCTCGACCAGGTCGAGCTGGTGGTCGCCGAGAACCGCACGGTGCTGCGGGACTCGCTGGCGCACATCGCGGAGGTCTCGGGCGGCATGCGCGCCTCGGTCGACGACCTCAACCGCATCACCGGCACCATCGCGGCCGGCGAGGGGACCCTCGGCAAGCTGATCGCCAGCGACGAGGCGCACGATCAGCTGACGTCGACGCTCGACGCCATGGAGTCCGGCATCGAGTCGTTGAGTGAGACGCTCGGCACGATCACCAAGCTGGAGCTCGACCTCAGCCTCGACGGCTACGTCCTCGAGGAGACGAGCGACACCCGCACCGAGTTCGCGCTCACCCTCGACGCCCCCGACAACGACCGCTTCTACCACCTGGGGATCGTCGACGACCCGCGCGGACGGCTGGAGACCCGCACCGAGTCGGTCATCGTCACCGGCGATGACGGGGTGGCGCGCACCACCGTCACCGAGACCGAGGTGCTCGACGACGACCTGACCTTCTCCGCTCAGTTCGGATTCCGCTTCGGCGACGGCCGGCTGCGGGCGGGGATCTTCGAGTCGTCGGGCGGGGCCGCCCTCGACTACGGCTTCCTCGACGAGCGGCTCTGGATGTCGCTCGAGGCGTTCGACTTCGGTCGCGAGCGCGATCTCGAGCCTCACCTCCGGCTGGTCGGCCAGTGGCACATCCACCCCAACGTCTACCTCCTCGGCGGCCTCGACGACTTCCTCGAGTCCGAGCGCGAGACCGTCTTCTTCGGCGCCGGCGTCCGGTGGAGCGACGACGATCTCAAGTACCTGCTCGGCGCGTTGCCGACCGGCTTCTGACCGTCAGGCGCCGGCCAGCGACGCCGGCGCCTCCTCGGCCGCTCGCCAGCGGGGCGTCGTCGCTTCGCGATCGGCCGGCAGCGGCCACCCCTCGCGCTGCGCCGCGCGATCGCCGTCCTCCGCCTCCGTCTGGTCGTGAAAGAGGTGCACCTGAGTCTCGTACGGCATGTCGATCGCCGCGCCGTCGAGCGCGCTCTTGACGGCTCGGACGACGTCGGCCCGCACTTGCACCGTGTCCGCCTTGCGGCTCGCCGTCCACCAGCGCGCCCGCAGCGTCACCCAGCTCGCCGCCAGGTCCCACGGCAGCACCTGCACCGGCGGGTCGCTCTCCACGCCGCCGACGCCGGCGATCGCCTCGCTCACCACGCGGCATGCGGTATCGATGTCGTCGGCGTAGCCGATGCCGATGTCGTACTCCGACCGGCGCAGCTCGTAGGCCGTCTTCACCAGCACCGAGTTGGTGTAGATGTCGCTGTTGGGGATCACCACTCGCTGACCGTCGAACGTCTTGAGGATGGTGGCGCGCGTCTCGATCTGCTCGACGGTGCCGGTGAAGCCCTCGACCTCGATCTGATCGCCGATCTCGAACGGCTGCCGGAGGAGGATGAGCATGCCGGCGAGCCAGTTCTGCAGGATGTCCTTGAAGGCGAAGCCGATCGCCACCGAGCTGACGCCGAGGCCGGCGACGACGTCGCCCGGCTTGAGCGTCGGCACCACGACCGTCGCGGCGAGGACCGCACCGATCGCGACGACGACCCAGCGGGCGAAGCCGCCGAGGTTCTGGCCCAGGTTCTCGCGATCCCGAGCGCCCGCCCACCGCACCACCCAGCGGCGCACCAGCCGCCCCAGCAGCCAGAAGACGGCGACGATGACCAGCGCGATGGCGACGTTCGGCAGCAGGCGGATCGCGCCGTCGACCCAGCTGTCGATGCGCTCCAGCGCCATGCCGGGATCGACGTCGATGGTCTGGGGGGCGTCTTCGACCGCGGGGGTGGACGTTGGCTGTCGCATGGGAGGCTCCTCTCGTCGTCGGCGGCGGCCTCGCTAACGCGAGCCGCCCGTCGTCCGG
>JBPEXA010000403.1:0-4271 GCA_052032135.1 Thermoanaerobaculia bacterium
GAGCGCCGCCTATCTGCTCGGCCCTCGCGCCCGGGCTCCCTATCGCCTGCTCTACTGCCTGGCGATCGCCGGCGGCGCGATCGCCGGCCCCCGACTCACCTGGGCGTGGGCCGACATCCTCAACGGCATGATGGCGATCCCCAACCTGATCGCCCTGCTCGCCCTCGGCGGCAGCGTCGCCGGGCTGATGCGCAAGGGAGGCACGACATGACCTCGACCGAGTGGTGGCAGTCGACGCTCGACCTCGTCGGCACCAACGCGTGGGCGCGGGCGGGCGCCATCCTCGTCGCCGGCATCGTCGCCGCCAAGCTCGTCAACTGGTTCGTCAGCGGTGTGCTCAAGACCTGGGCGTCGTTCACCAGCACCGAGTTCGACGATCAGCTGATCGCCGCGCTGCGCCGGCCGGTGTTCCTGACCGTGGTGCTGATCAGCGCCTGGCTCGCGCTCCTCGAGCTGCCGCTCGAGCCCGTCATCGTCGACAAGGTGCTGCTGCCCGTTCTGAAGACCTTCGCCCTGCTCGTCTGGTCGGTCTTCTTCTTCACCCTCGCGGCGCTGTTGATCGGCGTCGCCGGCCGCCACCACGAGCGCTTCCCGGTGATCAACGAGCGGACGGTGCCGTTGTTCGGGCAGGTCGCCAAGCTGATCATCGCCGGCGGCGTCGTCTACTTCCTCTGCCTCGCCTGGGGCATTCCGGTCACCGGCTGGCTCGCCTCCGCCGGCGTCGCCGGCCTGGCGATCGGTTTCGCCGCCAAGGACACGCTCGCCAACCTCTTCGCCGGCATCTTCATCCTCGCCGACGCTCCCTACCAGGTCGGCGACTTCATCATCCTCGACAGCGGCGAGCGGGGGGAGGTCCAGCACATCGGCCTGCGGTCGACACGGCTGCTGACCCGCGACGACATCGAGATCACCGTCCCCAACGCGGTGATCGCCAACGCCAAGATCATCAACGAGAGCGGCGGACCGTGGGAGAAGGAGCGCGTGCGCCTCAAGGTCGGCGTCGCCTACGGATCCGACCTCGACCAGGTGCACGACGTGCTGATGGAGGTCGCCCACAGCCAGCCGGAGATCCTCGACGACCCCGAGCCGCGGGTTCGCGTCCGCGGCTTCGGCGACTCGGCGATCGACCACGAGCTGTTGGGGTGGATCGAGCAGCCGGTATTGCGCGGCCGGGTGCTCGACGCCCTCTACCGACGGGTCTATGCCGCCTTCGGCGAAGCGGCGATCGAGATCCCGTACCCCCGGCACGAGGTCGTGCTCAAGGGTGGCGGCGGCGAGGGCCGAGCCCCCGCCGCGCCCGGCGACTAGCGCCCTTCGATGCCGATCAGCTCGACCTCGAAGACCAGCGTCGAGTTGGGGCCGATCGCCCCCTGACCGCGCGGCCCGTAGGCGAGCTCGGCAGGGACGTAGAGCTTGTACTTCGAGCCGACGTTCATCAGCTGCAGCCCCTCGGTCCAACCGGCGATCACCTGGTCGAGCCGGAAGGTCGCCGGCTGGCCGCGGTCGATCGAGCTGTCGAACTGCGTGCCGTCGACGAGGGTGCCGCGGTAGTGCACGGTGACGCGGTCACTCGCGCTCGGCGACGGGCCCTCCCCCTCCTCGACCACCTCGTACTGCAGGCCGCTGTCGGTCGTCATCACCCCTTCGCGGTCCTTGTTCTCCGCCAGGAACGCCTCCCCGGCGGCGGCGTTCTCGCTGCCGGCGGCGGCCATCTTCTCCTGCTGCTGGGCGAGCAGCTCCTGCTGGAAGGCCTGCAGGGCGGCGCCCATCTCCTCGGCCGTCCAGCGCGAGTCACCTCCGGCGAGCGCTTCCCGCAGGCCGTCGGCGAACTGCTCGGCGTCGATGTCGATCTCCTGCTGGCGGAAGTTGAGGCCGGTCTGCCAGCCGATCGCGTAGCTGACGTCCACCTCGCCCTCCACCGCGGTCTCCGCCTCGGAGTCCTCGGCGACCTCGGCGGGACCGGCCTGACAGGCCGTTGCGAGGACGAAGGCAAGTGGGATAGAACACAGAGAGAGTCTTCTCAAGGGAATGTCTCCAGGCTGTTGGGTTGGGATCGGTCGACTCCGGCCGGAGCCGCCGCGAGCGCGCATCGTACCACCCCTTCGAATCGGCCGACGATCCTTGTCCGCACCCGAATTCCACCCGCTCCCCGAGCTGCCTCGACTCCCCGCGGAGGAGATGATCGCGCGAGCGCGGCGGTTCCGCGACGAGCTCGCCCGACGGCGGACCGTGCGCGACTTCTCCGCCGAGGAGGTCCCGATCGAGGTGATCGCGGCGTGCATCGAAGCCGCGGGCTCCGCCCCGAGCGGCGCCAACCGTCAACCGTGGCACTTCACCGTGGTCGCGGAGCCGGCACTCAAGAAGGCCATTCGCGAGGCGGCCGAGGCGGAGGAGCAGGACTTCTATCGACGCCGCGCCCCCGACGACTGGCTCGAAGCCCTCGCTCCGCTGGGCACCGACGAGCACAAGCCGTTTCTCGAGATCGCCCCCTATCTGATCGTCATCTTCGCCGAGCAGCACGGCGTCGACGACGGCGGCGAGACGGTGAAGAACTACTACGTCCCCGAATCGGTCGGCATCGCCACCGGCATGCTGATCACCGCCCTCCACCGGGTCGGCCTCGCCACCCTCACCCACACCCCGGCGCCGATGCGGTTCCTGAACGACATCCTCGACCGACCCCGCAACGAGAAGCCGTTCCTCATCCTGGTGGTCGGCCACGCCGCCGACGGCGCCCTGGTCCCCACCATCGAGCGCAAGGGCTTGACCGAGATCGCCGACTTCAAGCTGTGAGCCCGCGTCGCCGGACGGTCGAGAAGCCCGTTGAACACTGGCTTCCCGGCCTGTGGACATGCTAGAGTGAGCCACGGTTCAAGTCAGAGGGATTGAACTGACCACCTGCATGTGGTGCGTCCGCATTACATCCAACCTGGGGTGCTACGCCCCACACCCATCCGAAGGGGGAAGGAGTCTGAATGAACAAGAAGGAACTCGCTGACAAGCTCGCCCGCAAGTGTGACCTCTCGAAGACCAAGGCGCAGGAGATCGTCAACACGATCTTCGACACCAAGCCGGGCCACGGCATCATCGCCGTCGAGCTCGACGCGGGCCGCGAGGTCCAGATCCTCGGTTTCGGCACGTTCGGCACCAAGCATCGCAAGGCTCGCCAGGGTCGCAACCCCGCCACCGGGCAGACGATCACCATCGCCGCCAAGAAGTATCCCTACTTCAAGGCCGGCAAGGGCCTGAAGGATCGGGTCGCCGAGTAGGACGTCCCCCTTCGCAGCATCCCTGGACCCCGCCCTCGGGCGGGGTTTTTTGTTGCCCGCGCGCGCTCGTCGAGGACCGCGTCAGCCGAGGACCAGGTCGAGGAAACGGCGCAGCAGCCTGACGGTGTGGGGGCTGCTCTGGAAGCGCTCCATCACCTGGCGCCGCTCCTCGTCGCTCAGCAGGCCGGCATACCCTTCGAGATAGGCGAGGTAGCGGCGCCGGTTGTCCTCCGCGTCGAGCTCGGGGTGGAACTGCGTCGCCCACAGCGGCCGGTCGCGGTAGCGGAACCCCTGATGGGGGCACCGCTCGCTGCTGGCGAAGTTGGTGGTCGACGGCGGCAGGGACGCCGCCCGGTCCTTGCGCCCCACCTGGGCGAGAAAACGGTCGGGGAGCGAGCCGAAGAGCTCGTCTCGGCGCCCGGCGGCGGTCAGTTCGAGCTCGTAGGTACCGAGCTCCATGTTGTCGGGATCGTGCACGATCTCGCCGCCGAGCGCCTCGGTGAGCAGATGGAAGCCGAAGCACGAGCCGAAGAGCGGCACCGGCCCCTCCGCCACCTCCCGCAGGAGGTCCATCACCTCCTGCTGGCGAGGGAACTGGCCGTCGGAGACGTAGAACTCTCCGCTGCCGCCGATCAACAGAGCGTCGAAGCGCTCGAGCGCTCGCAGGTCGGGCAGGCCGACGATCAAGTTGTGGCCGACCACCTGCTCGTCGGGGAGATCGAGCCGACGCGCGAACAAACGGCGCTCAGCCTCCCGTTCCGGGTCGTCCTCGCGGCGCGCCTGCAGCAGGAGGAGCCTGGGATGGGCGGCCATCAGTACCCCCGACGATCGTCGGCCGACGGGCCGTAGATCTGCGGTAGCGGGACGTCGAGCAGACGCAGATAGACCGAGAGCTGCCCCCGGTGGTGGATGAGATGGTCGAGCACCAGCCGGCGCAGCGCAGAGATCCTCCGCGTGTCGAACAGCACCGTCTCTCCCTTGCAGTACTGCCAGGGCGAGAGC
>JBPEXA010000404.1:0-1563 GCA_052032135.1 Thermoanaerobaculia bacterium
GGCGGATCCGGCGGCCGTACCGATCGCCGCGCGCCGCCACTTCCTGCTGCTGTTCGACCTGTCGTTCTCGAATCCCGGCTCCATCGTCAAGGCGCGCCGGGCGGCCCGCGACTTCGTCGACACCGGCTTGCACGAGAGCGACCTGGTAGCGGTCGCCACCTATGCCGAGCAGCGCGGCTCGGAGCTCGTGCTCGGGTTCACCGCCGACCGGGTGCAGCTCGATGCGGCCCTCGACGGCCTCGGCCTGCTCGACCCGCTCGAGCGCAAGCCCGATCCGCTCAAGCTGGTGGTCGAGCCGGCCCTCGAAGGCGTCATCGCTCGGGGCGAAGGGAGGACGCGCGGGCCCGACGACGGCGCCGGCAGCGGGATCAACGTCGACGGGGTCATGCTCGAGGCGATCCGTGACCTGAGCACGTTCAGCCGGCGCGACGCTCGAACCGAGCGGATCAACCAGGTGCTCGACCTGAGCGCCTCGCTCGAGGAGCTGGCGCAGTACCTGGCGGCGGCCAGCGGCCGCAAGCACGTCGTCTACCTCTCCGAGGGCTTCGACAGCTCCGTCGTCCTCGGCACCGCCGACCAGCAGCGACTCGAGGAGATCACCTCCGACGCGCAGTTCGGCGAGGTCTACCGAGTCGATTCGGACGAGCGGTTCGGCAACTCGGTGGCGCAGGAAGGCCTGTTCGAGATGCTCGAGCGCTTCCGCCAGTGCGACTGTGCCATCCAGGCGGTCGACATCGGCGGCGTGCGGGCCGGGACGGTGGCCGGCGGCACCGAGCAGGTGCGGGCGTCCGGGGAGAACGGGCTGTTCGTGATGGCCAATCAGACCGGCGGCGAGCTCTATCGCAACTACAACGACCTCTCGCAGGCGATGTCGAAGTTGCTCGACCGCACCAGCGTCACCTATCTGCTGGCGGTCAGCGTGGAGGGCGTCGCCCGCGACGGCGCGTACCGTCCGATCGAGGTGAAGCTGAAGGGGGCGCCGCGGCGGGCGCGGGTGAGCTATCGCGCCGGCTACCACGCGCCGCGCTCGTACCTCGACATGAGCCCCGAAGAGCGCAGCCTCGTCACCGCCGAGCAGCTGCTGGCAGCCGACGACGACGGCGAGGTACCGACGACGGTGCTCGCGGTCCCGTTCCGCGGCCGCGGGCTGTGGTCGTGGGTCGCCACCTACGTCGAGATCGACGGCTTCGCGATCCGCCGCGACCAGCGCAAGTCCGAGCTACCGATCGAGCTCTTCGCCTACGCGCTCGATCACCAGGGGAGGGCGATCGACTACTTCAGCCAGGGAGTGCTGATCGACCTCGACGTCCACGGCCGGGCGCTCGACGCTAGGGGGTTCAAGTTCGTCGGCCACTTCGATCTGCCGCCCGGCGACTACGAGGTGCGGGTGCTCGCCCGCAACGCCGCCACCGGCTCGTGGGGGCTCGGCAGATCGGAGCTGTCGGTGCCCGATTTCGAGACCGAGGCGGCGCTGCTGCCGCCGCTGTTCATCGAGCCGCAGGGGCTGTGGCTGGTGGGCCGCGAGCCGGCCCCCGCCGGCGATCGCGATCCCTACCCTCTGAA
>JBPEXA010000405.1:0-1605 GCA_052032135.1 Thermoanaerobaculia bacterium
CCTCACCAAGATCGGCTTCCGCGAGACGCGCAACTACGTGCGCAAGGTGCTGCGCTCGTACACCGTCTACCGCGAGCTCTATCCGCTGCCGCCGACCCGTCGCTCGGGGATCGTCCCCGGCAGCTCGCCGAAATAGTCCTCGACGTCGGCCTCGCTGCGCAGCTCGTCGGTCCACCGCACCAGCTCCTCGTCGAGCCGCTGCTCCTTGAGCAGCGCGCGAATGTCCTCGCGGACGTCCTGGATCGGCGGCACCGACGCCCCCCGCCGCTGCAGCTCGGGGACCAGGGTCCCCTCGTAGTAGGCGCGGATGTCGTCGAGATCGACGAAGATCCTCGGCCCGAGGCGCTCGTTGACGTAGTAGAGGACCATCAGCTGGCGGGCGATCAGCTGGCGCAGGCTGTCGCGGTCGAGGCCGACACGCTCGAGGTCGCGATCGAACGCCTCGTCGGTGCCGAAGCGGGCGCGGATCTCGTCGAACGACGTCTGGATCTCGACCTCGGGGATCTCGACGAAGCCGAAGGCGTCGATCTCGTGGAAGCGCAGGCGCTGCTCGATCAGCAGGTCGAGAACCCGCCGGCGGAGCTGGCGCTCGTCTTCGCCCTCGCGCGGCTCGACGAGCCCGAGGACGAGCACCTGCTCGACCTCGGAGAGCAGCACCGGGTCTTCGTCGACCACCGCCAGCACGCGATCGACCAGCTCGTACTGCTGGCCCCACGCGACGGCGGCGACCAGGAGGAAGGCGACGGCGGAGAGCGCTCGCGGGGCCATCGGCGGCGGATGTTAGCAGGGCGGCCGGCGACGTTCGCCTGCTACCATCGCCGCGCTTCGCGACCCCCATGGCCGGCACCCTCTTCGTCGTCTCCACCCCGATCGGCAACCTCGGTGACCTGTCGCCGCGAGCGATCGAGGCGCTCGAGCGCTCGGCGGTGGTCGCCTGCGAGGACACCCGCGTCACCGGCCGGCTGCTCGCCCACCGCGGCATCGAGGCGCGGCTGATCTCCCTCCACGACCACAACGAGCGGCGGCGGGCGCCCGAGCTGCTCCGACGGCTGCTCGCCGGCGAGGACCTGTCGCTGGTCAGCGACGCCGGTACGCCGCTGGTCTCCGACCCCGGCTACCGGCTGGTGCGCGAGGCGATCGCTGCCGGCGTCGAGGTGATCGCCGTCCCCGGGCCGTCGGCGGTGCTCGCCGCCCTCGCCGTCTCCGGCCTCCCTCCCTACCCGTTCACCTTCGTCGGCTACCCACCGCGCAAGGAGGGGCGGCGCACCGCGTTCTTCGAGCGCTTCGCCGACCTCGACCACACCCTAGTGGTGTTCGAATCGCCCCACCGCATCCTGCACACGCTCGACACCGCCGCCCGCGTCCTCGGCGAGCGGCCGGCGGCCCTCGCCCGCGAGCTCACCAAGCTCCACGAGGAGACGCTGCGCGGCACGCTCGAAGCGCTCCGCGCCGAGCTGGCGGCGCGCGACGCCGTCAAGGGAGAGATGGTGCTGGTGATCGGCGCCGCGGCCTAGGCGGGGACGGCAGCGCCGGCCGCCAGCGGCCGCTCGATCCAGCAGCCGCCGAGCACCCGGGTGCCGTCGTAGAGCACCGCCGCCTGCCCCG
>JBPEXA010000406.1:0-3401 GCA_052032135.1 Thermoanaerobaculia bacterium
CGGGCGAGCGGCCGCGCGCGAGCCTCGGCGTCCTCGGCGAGGATCACCTGGCGGATCCACTCGATGCGGTCCTCCTCGAAGAACATGTGCTCGGTGCGACAGAGCCCGATGCCCGCCGCGCCGAGGGCGCGGGCGACCTGCGCGTCGTGCGGGGTGTCGGCGTTGGCGCGCACCCCCATCCGCCGCTCGCCGTCGCTCCACTCGAGGATGCGGCCGGCGGCGGCTGCCAGCGGCGAGCCGCCATTGCCGCCGGTCAGCGCTTCGAGCACCTCCGACGGGCGGGCGGCGAGGGCGCCGGCGATCACCTCGCCGGTGGTGCCGTCGATCGACAGCTCCTCTCCTTCGGCGAGCACCTTGCCGGCGGCGCGCAACTCCCCCGCCTCCTCGTCGACGACGAGATCACCGGCGCCGACGATGCACGGCTTCCCCATGCCGCGCGCCACCACCGCCGCGTGGGAGGTCATGCCGCCGCGAGAGGTGAGGATGCCGGCCGAGGCGTGCATGCCGACGATGTCCTCCGGCGACGTCTCGTCGCGCACCAGGATCACCGGGCCGTCGGCCGCCATCTCGGCGGCGCGGTCGGCGGTCAGCGCGATGCGGCCGGAGGCGGCGCCGGGGCCGGCGGCGAGGCCGGTCGCCAGCCGGCGTCCGCCGTCGATCGCCGCCCGCTTCTCGTCGGCCGAGAAGACGGGGGCGAGCAGCTGCGAGATCTGCGCGCCGGTGACGCGGGCGAGCGCGGTGGCGGCGTCGATCCGCTCCTCGTCGACCATGTCGACGGCGATGCGGACGGCGGCGGCTCCGGTCCGCTTGCCGTCGCGCGTCTGCAGCATGTAGAGCTTGCCGTCTTCGATGGTGAACTCGACGTCCTGCATCTCCCGCCGCTCGTTCTCGAGGGTGGCGCACACCCGTTCGAGGTCGGCGAACGCCTGCGGGAAGTCGGCGGCGAGACCGCCGCGGGCGCCGTTGGGCTGGATCGACATCGGCGTGCGGATGCCGGCGACGACGTCCTCTCCCTGGGCGTTGATCAGGTACTCGCCGTAGATGCGCGGCTCGCCGTTGCCGGGGTCGCGGGTGAACGCGACGCCGGTGGCGCAGCTCGGGCCGCGGTTGCCGAACACCATCACCTGGACGTTGACGCCGGTGCCGAGATCGTCGCCGATGCCGTGCAGCCGCCGATAGTCGCGGGCGCGCTGGACGTTCCAGCTCTCGAACACGGCGGCGACGGCGCCGCGCAGCTGCTCCATCGGCTGTTGCGGGAAGGGGCCGGCGTGGTCCTCCACCAGGGCGAGGTAGTCGCGGCAGACGGCGGCGAGATGGTCGGCAGTGAGCTCGGCGTCGGTGGAGACGCCGGCGGTGCGCCGGCGCTCCGCGAGGATGCGCTCGAAGCCGCCGTGCGGGACGTCCATCACCACGTCGCCGTACATGTGGATCAGCCGCCGGTAGCAGTCGTGGACGAAGCGGGGGTCGGATCCGGCGGCGATCATGCCGTCGACGATCTCGGAGTTGAGGCCGAGGTTGAGCACGGTGTCCATCATCCCCGGCATCGACGCCGCCGCGCCCGAGCGCACCGACAGCAGCAGCGGGTCGCCCGGGTCTCCGAAGCGCCGTCCCTGCAGGCGCTCGAGGGCGGCGAGCTGGCCGGCGAACTCCTCCTCGAAGCCGTCGGGATAGGCGCCGTCGTGGGCGTGGTAGTGGCGGCAGACCTCGGTGGTGATGGTGAAGCCCGGGGGCACCGGGATGCCGAGGGCGCTCATCTGCGCCAGGCCGGCCCCCTTGCCGCCGAGCAGCGATGCGGGGAGTCCGGCGCCCTCGGCGCCACCGTCACCAAACAGATAGATGCTCTTGTCGGCCATCTCACTCCTTTCGGGCGTCGGCCCGGTCGACCACCATCTCGGTGAGCCGGGCGGTGCGGGAGAGCGTGCGCTGGATCGACTGCAGCAGCGCGATCCGGTTGCGGCGCAGGTCCCGGTTCTCGTCCATCACCAGCACCTCGGTGAAGAAGCGCTCGAGCGATTCGGCGAAGTCGGCGACCTTGCGCAGGCAGTCGCCGTAGGCGCCGTCCGCCTCCGCCTGCTCGACGTCGAGGCGCAGCACGCGGCTCGCCTGCCACAGCTCGCGCTCGGCGGCGTCGACCAGCAGCTCCTCGGAGAAGTCGTGCTCGGGGGCGTCGCGCAGGATGTTGGCGATCCGCTTGGCGGCGAGGACCACCGAACGGAACCGCTCGTCGTCGCGCATCTCGTGCAGCGCCCCGACCCGCGCGTGGAGATCGGGAAGATCGGAGAAGCCGACCGCCAGCGCCGCTTCGATCTCGTCGTAGGCGTACCCCTCGAGGCCGAGGAGGTGGCGAAGCCGGTTCTCCAGGAAGGCGCGCAGCTCGGCGAGGACCGACTCGCGATCGAGCTCGAGGCGGTCCTGGTAGAGCAGCACGGCGCGCGCCGCCACCATGTCGAGGTCGAGCGAGAGACCGGCCTCGAGCACGATGCGCAACAGCCCCTGGGCGGCGCGCCGCAGCCCGAACGGATCGCGGCTGCCGGTCGGTCGCAGGCCGAGGCCGAAGATGCCGACCAGGGTGTCGATGCGGTCGGCGATGCCGCAGAGGACGCCGACCTCGCCGCGCGGAATGCGGTCGGTGGTCGAGGCGGGGAGATACTGATCGTAGACCGCCTGCCACACCGCGTCGTCGGCGCCGTCGAGGCGGGCGTAGATGCCGCCGATCGTCCCCTGCAGCGAGGTGAACTCCTTCACCATCTCGGTGACCAGATCGGCTTTCAGGAGGCCGGCGGCGATGTCGGCACTGGCCGCCAGCGGACCGAGATCGAGCTCCTTCGACAGGAACTCGACGAGCTTGCGGATGCGCTGGGTCTTTTCGGCGTAGCTGCCGAGCCGGACGTGGAAGGTGAGGCGATCGAGTCGTTCGGCGAAGGTGGCCAGCGGCCGCTCCCGGTCCTCTTCGAAGAAGAAGCGGGCGTCGGCCAGACGGGCGGCGACCACCCATTCGTTGCCGGCCTGGACGCGCCCCACCGGATCGTCGGGCCGGTCCATCACGGTGAGAAAGAGCGGCAGCAGCTCGCCGTCGCGCTCGACCGTGAGCGCGCTCTGATGGTCCCTGAGGCTGGCGATCAGCACCTCCCGCGGCAGCTCGAGGAAGGCGTCGTCGAAGCTGCCGAGGACAGCGCCGGGCGCGCCGCAGATCGACGCGAGCTTGTCGAGCAGCTCCGGATCGTCGACCAGCCGCCCTCCGGCGCCGTCGGCGTGCGCCTCCATCGCCTCGACGATCCGCCGGCGCCGGGTGTCGAACTCGACCTCGATACCGCGCCGCTTGAGCTTGCGCCGATAGTCGGCGACGCCGCGCACCGCGAACGGCTTCGGTGACAGCACCGGGTGCCCGATCGTGGTGTCGG
>JBPEXA010000407.1:0-5318 GCA_052032135.1 Thermoanaerobaculia bacterium
GACGCCGCCGTTCTTGATCGTCGACAGCGACGGCGGAGCACGCCGCCAGTGGCAGTCGGAGCGGTTCCGCGAGCGGCTGGAGGCGGCGGGGGTGGCGGTCGATCACCGGGTGTTCCGCGGCGAGAGCCACGGTTCGATCGTCGCCCGCATGGGCGAGAGCGGCCACCAGCCGAGCGCCGCGGTGCTGGGGTTCCTTCGGCGGGTGGCCGGGATGGGGGGCGAGCGCGAGAGCGTGACCGATCGGTCGTCCTCGCCGCGGCGGCGGTAGAGTACCGCCGCGCGACCCTCGACCGATGCCATGAGCCCCGACGCCGACACCCCGCTGCTGACCGGTCTCGACGAGAGCGCCGGTCCCGCGAAGCGGCTCACCGCGCTGCAGCGGTCGGCGATCGAGCAGTTCGCTGCGCGGGAGCGCGCGTCGACGCCGAACCCCTGCCTGTGCGGCGCGGCGCGCGACCGGCTGCTGGCGGCGAGCGACCGCTTCGGGCTGCCGATCCGCGCTCTGCTGTGCGAGGGGTGCGGCCTGGTCCGCATCGACCCCTACTTCGACGAGGCGTCGATCGCCGCCTTCTACCAGCACGACTACCGCGGCATCTACACCGAGGCGTGGGCCGACCCGGAGGACTACTTCGAGCGCCAGCAGTGGCGCGGCCGCCGGGTGCGGGAGTGGCTGGCGGAGCACGTCGACGGGCGGCCGCGCCGAGTGCTCGAGGTCGGCTGCGGCGCCGGCGGGGTGCTCGACGCCTTCCGCGAGGCGGGGTGCGAGGTGGCGGGGTGCGACTACGGGGCGGAGATGCTCGAGGTCGGGCGCCGTCACGGTCTCGAGCTAGTCGAGGGGGGCGCCGAGGCGCTGCTGCCGTTCGCGCCGGCGGACCTGGTGATCCTGTCGCACGTGGTCGAGCACCTGCGCGACCCGATCGCGGTGCTGCGCCAGGTGACCGCGCTGCTCGGCGAGCGGGGGCGGATCTACATCGAGGTGCCCGGCGTGCTGACCATCCGCGAGCGGGACGGTGACGTCCACAACTATCTGCAGAACGCCCACGTCTGGAACTTCTGCGCCGCCACCCTCGACGCGGTGGCGGCGCGAGCGGGCCTGCGAAGGGTGGCGGGCAACGAGTACGTGCAGGCGGTCTACGAGCCCGCCGACGACGGCGGAGAACCCGCCGTCGAAGTGGCGTGGAGCGAGGCGGTCGCCGCCGAGGTCCGCGCCTCGCTCGAGCGCGCCCACCGTCTGCGCCGGCTGCCGGTGCTCCGCTCGCTGCCGGCGACCGCCGCGCGCTGGGCGCGCCCGTTGCTGGGGAAACACCTCTATCGGCTCGCCCGTCGCGCCTACTGCCGACTCGGGGGCCGCCTCCCTTGAGCGGTGCGAGCGGGCCGCGAAGGGCGCTCGACAACCGGCTGCGCGGGGAGCGCCTGCGCCCGTCGCGCGCCCACCGGCTGCACCGCGTCCTCACTCAGCTGCGGCGGCGGCTCGAGATCGAGATCGAGCGCCGCAGCGACCGGCTGCGCGACGCCGTGGTGGTCGACTACGGCTGCGGCAACACCCCGTACCGGCCGCTGTTCGAGGCACACGGCTGCCGCTACCTCGGTTGCGATCTGCCCGGCAACGAGCTGGCGGACGTCGTGCTCGACGCCGACGGCCGTATGCCGCTCGACGACCGCTCGGCCGACGTCGTGCTGTCGAACCAGACGCTCGAGCACGTCGAGTCACCGTCGCTCTATCTGGCGGAGTGCCGCCGCGTGCTCGCCGCCGACGGCTGGCTGATCCTGTCGACCCACGGCGTCTGGCGCTACCACCCCGACCCCACCGACTACTGGCGCTGGACCGCCGACGGGCTGCGCCGCATCGTCGAGGAGGCGGGCTTCGAGGTCGAAGGTTGGAGCGGCCTGCTCGGGCCGCCCGCCTACGCGCTGCAGGTGCTGCAGGACTCCGCGGCGGCGCTGCTGCCGCGCCTGCTGCACCCGCCGCTCTTCCTCGGCGGCCAGCTGCTGGTCCCCGCCGCCGACGCGCTGTGCTCGGACGCGGTGCGCGATCGCGACGCCGCGGTCTACCTGCTGACCGCGGGCGCCGCTCCCCGAGGCTGATCGTCGGCGGCGACCAGCCGCCGCCAGTCGGCGATCAGGGCGGGGATCACCACCCGATTGTCGAAGGTCGCCTGCAGATGCTCGAGCGCGGCCGAGCGCATGGCGGCGGCGTCGACCGCCCCCGACAGCACCGCCTCGACGTGGCGCGCGGCTCCGGCGACGTCCTCGGCGTCGACGATGAAGCCGGTGCGACCGTGGTCGACGATCTCGTCGATCCCCGGTGTCGCCGAGACGATGCAGACACAACCGCTGGCGATCGCCTCCTTGACCACGTTGGGCAGCCGTTCGGCCGGGTGCTGGGAGAGGAAGAGGAAGACCTCGGCGCGCCGCATGGCGCGAAAGACCTCGTCGTAGGCGACTTGCCCGGCGAAGCGGGTGCGGCCGTCGATTTCGAGCTCGCGGCTGAGCTGCTCGAGCTCGGCGCGGCATTCGCCGTCGCCGAGCACCTCGAGCGACAGCGTGGGCACGCCGCGGCTCGCCGCCGCCACCGTCTGCAGCACCAGGTCGATCCGCTTGTCGGGGATCAGTCGCGAGGCGGTGACCACCCGGCCGGCGATCCGCGGGGCGGCGAGGTCGGAAGGGTCGGGCTCGCTCTCGAGGCTCTGATAGTGGACGGCGATCCGCTCCCTCTCGACCCCTAGCGCCTCGATCGCCGGGACGTTGACGCGCGCCCAGGTGCGCACCAGCGGAGCGCGCGCCGCGACCGGCGGCGTGCAGCCGTACTCGACCCACAGGTCGTAGGCGGCGAGCGACACGGTGAGCACCTGGTCGGGGAGGTAGCGCTGGACCAGCCAGCCGAGCATCGCCGGGTAGTGGCTCCAGAAGAGGTGCACGACGTCGGGCCGCCGGCGCCCGATCTGCCGGAAGAGGTCGAGCGTGCGCGGCATCCACAGCAGGCTGCGCAGCCACTGCCCCGGCCGTCGCCAGCAGCGACGGGCGACGAAGGCGAACAGCCGCGCGGCGCGGATCGGATGGCGCAGAGCGGCGGCGAGGCCGCGGAGCACGGCGGCGGCACCCCCGTGGCTGGTCTCCAGCGCCTCGAGCCCGCGCTCGCGAAGGATCTCCGCGCGGCCGAAGCGGGCGGGCCCCATGGCGTGGACGGCGACCTCGGCGCCGGCGTCGCGCAGCGCCGCGACCTCGGTGCAGACGAAGGTCTCCGACGGCACCGGGAACGCCATCGTCACGTACCAGATCTCGAGCGGATCGGCGGTGACCAGGCCGGCCATCACTCTGCCGTCGGAGCGCGCAGCGCCTTGACCACCAGCCGCGCCCCCTGGAACTCGAACGTCTCGACGGTGCGCAGCCGGTCGTCGAGGCCGCGCAGGAACGGGCACCGCTCCTCGCCCGGGTACTGCAGCACGTAGTCGGCGCCGGCGTGCTCGAGGAGCGCGAGCGTCTGGGTCGCCGGCTCGCGGCAGACCATCCAGTGGTAGCCGGCCCGGCTGAAGGCGGCGAGCGTCTGCGCGTTGGTGGTGATCACCGCCGGCGACCGCTCGTGGGCGGCGAGCCACTCGACGAGCTCGGGCTCCGGCGGCAGCAGGCCGGAGGCGAAGCGGCGATGCTGCAGGACGCCGAGGTCGCGGGCGCCGTCGAACAGGCTGCCCGCCACCAGCGCCAACGCCAGCCAGCGCACCGCCGGTCGACCGTGGGCGGCGAGATAGGCGAGCGCCGCCGCCAGCACCAGGACGAGCGGCAGACCGTGGCGGAAGCCGAACAGCCACTCCTTGAAGTACCAGAAGTGGGCGTTGTGCACCGGCGCCAGCATCAGCGCTCCGGTCAGCGGGGTGGCGACGGCGAGGAAGCGGCTCGGCTCGCAGGCGCGCCGGAGGAGGCCGGCCCACCGCTCGCGGTCGAACAGCGATTGCAGGATCGCCAGCGGTAGCAGAAAGATCGCCCAGGCGAACGATGCGAAGTAGGAGTTGGGCTCGCCGACGCGGAAGGCGAGCACCAGCCCGCGCCAGCGGTTGAGCAGGTACTCGCCGGTCGACGCCACCTCGACGCGGGAGTTGAACGGCTCGACCTCGGGCGTCGCCTGGTAGGCGCCGAGCATCACCTTCCAGTGGAAGGGGTCGGCCCAGCCGGCGAGGAAGACGACCCACGGCACGATGGTGAGCGCCGCGGCGCCGCCGATGACGAGCGCCACCGCGAAGTTGCGACGGCGGGCGAAGCCGGTGAGCAGCGCCGCCGCCGGCACGCCGACCAGCACTCCGACGAGCTGGGAGCGGGTCAGGAAGGCGGCGCCGGCGGCGATGCCGGCGAGCACCGCGGCCCCCCATCCGCCGCTCGACACCGCCCGCTCCCCGAGCAGCAGGGCGCTCAGCAGCAGCACGAAGGCGAGCCCCTCGGTGTAGGGGAGTGAGGTGAACTCGAAGAAGACCGGGTTGAAGCCGAGCACGACGACCGCCGCGTGACCGACGGTGAGCACCCCTCCCGGGGCGAGCAGCGCGGGGTCGCGGCCGAAGGCGATCGCCAGCCGGTGGGCGAGCCGGTAGAGCAGGGCGAGAACGACGAGGTAGAAGAGCTCGGGGAGGGTGACCGCCGCCGGGTAGAGGCCGAGCAACCGGCCGCTGTAGCCGAGCACCAGCGGCCACATCGGCGCGGCGTTCGTCGGGTGAGGGAACGACTGGAGTCCCTGATGGTAGAGCGACAGGCTGGTCTGCAGGCCGTCGCCTTCCGAGACGTGGCGGGCGATCTGGAAGTAGTAGTCGCCGTCGAGCGAGTTGCGGCCGATGCCGGGGTTGAAGGCGAGCTTGAAGCCGCCGAGCACCAGCAGCAGCGCCGCCAGCAGCAGCAGGCGCTCGGTGCGGGGCGGTGACGGGGTCGGCATGGTCGACGCGAACTCTCTCATGGCAAAGGAGTTGCGCCAAGCAGGACGGTCAACCGCCGTCGCCGCTGCGCTCCCGCGAGGCGACCACCCGCAGGCGGGCGACCACCGCCAGCAGGGTGAGCGCCGCGGCGGCGAGCACCACCATCGGGACCGCCCCCAGCTGGCGGGCGAAGAGGGCGATCGCCGCCACCTCGACGACCAGGCCGGCGAAGTAGATGCCGAGGAAGCGGAAGCGGTTGGCGGCGGCGAAGTCCTGCCCGATCAGGATGGTGAGGTGGATGAGGACCTGGGCGACGGCGAGCGGCACCAGCAGCGGGGCGGCGCCGGCGTAGGCGTCGCCGAACAGCAGCGCGACGATCGCCTCGCCGGCGATCGCGAAGGCGGCGATCGGCAGCGCGGCGAGGGC
>JBPEXA010000408.1:0-3590 GCA_052032135.1 Thermoanaerobaculia bacterium
GGGGTGTGGCGCTACCGATGAGGAACCGCCTCAAGGTGCTGCGCGCCGAGCGCGACTGGACGCAGGCGCGGCTGGCGCGCGAGCTCGACGTCTCGCGACAGACCGTCAACGCCATCGAGACCGGCAAGTACGACCCCAGCCTGCCGCTCGCCTTCCGGGTCGCGCGCCTCTTCGCCCAGCCGATCGAGGCGATCTTTCACGACGGCGAGGAGGAGAAGGCATGACGCGCGACCCCGAACGGCCTCGACCGACCGAGGCGGAGCCGCGAGTCGGTGGCGACGACGATCGCGATGTCGAGAGCGGGCGGTCGTTGCTGCGCTCGTTCCTCGCCTGCGAGCGCCGAGCCTTCGCCCGCCTGATCGGCGCCGACCGCCGCCAGCGACGCGATCGGCCGCGATAAGCTGCCGCGCATCCACCCAACCTCGACGAGGAGCCACCGATGACCGCCGATCGAAAACCCGGAATCCGACCGTCCCTCGCCGCCGCCTGCGCCGTGGCGGCGGTGCTGCTGGCGACCCCTGCATGGCCGCACTGCCAGGTGCCGTGCGGCATCTACGACGACATGGCGCGGGTGACCGCGCTCAAGGAGGACGCGACGACGATCGGCAAGGCGGTGACCGAGATCGCCGCGCTGGCCGGCAAGAGCGACGCCCAGTCGCTGAACCAGATCACCCGCTGGGTGGTGACCAAGGAGCAGCACGCCTCCCACATCATCGAGGTGATGGCGGAGTACTTTCTCGCCCAGCGCGTCAAGGCGGGAGAGGACCGCGACGCCTACCTGGCGTCGCTCGCCGATCACCACGCGGTGATCACGGCGGCGATGAAGGCGAAGCAGAAGGCGGACGCGGCGACCGTCGAGGCGCTCGACAGCGCCCTCGACAAGCTGGCCACCCACTACCACGACCACTGATCGCCGGCACCGAGCGCCGCTGCTTCCGCACGGTATGATCCGGCCGTGACCCGATCCCTCGCTAGCGCCTTTTTCTCCGTCCTTATCGTCGGTTGCGGCTCGGCCCCCGGGCCGCCGCCGGTCGTCCAGCGGCACGAGCCGATCCGGCCGGAGCCGGTGGCGCCGGTGCCGGAGATCGCCGAGCCGGTCGCGGTGGCCGAGCTCGAGGGCGACGAGGAACCGTCCCTCGCCGGCGCCCCGGACGGCACCGAGGAGCGCCTGGCGGAGGCGAGCCTGGCGCTCGCCCTCGAGGCGTACGAATCGGCGGACAGCTTCTGGATGGAGGGGAGCTTCGACGACGCCTTCGACGCCCTCGATCGCGCCTACGCCCTGATGGCGGACGTCGATCCGGCCGGCGACGCTCTGCTGGCGCAGGAGAAGCAGGATCTGCGCCGGCTGATCTCCCGCAAGGTGGTGGAGATCCACGCCTCCCAGCGGACCGTGGTCGGCGACTTCGAGGGGTCGATCCCGCTCGATTCGAACCACTTCGTCGAGCGCGAGATCCGCAGCTTCCAGGGCCCGGAACGGGTCTCCTTCCTCGAGGGCTACCGGCGCTCCGGCCTCTACCGCCCGATGATCGTCGAGCGGCTCCGCGAGGCCGGCATGCCGGAGGAACTGGTCTGGTTGCCGATGGTCGAGAGCTGGTTCAAGGTGCGCGCCCTCTCCCGCGCGCGCGCCCTCGGCATGTGGCAGTTCATCCCCTCGACCGGCTACCGCTACGGTCTCCGGCGAACCAGCTGGGCCGACGAGCGGATGGACCCCGAGAAGTCGACGCGGGCGGCGCTCGCCTACCTGACCGACCTCCACGAGATGTTCGGCGACTGGCTGACGGCGATCGCCGCCTACAACTGCGGCGAGGCGCGGGTGCAGCGGCTGCTGCGGCAGCAGCGGGAGGGGTATTTCGACCAGTTCTGGGACCTCTACGAGCGGCTCCCGCGAGAGACCCGTCGGTACGTGCCGCGCTTCCTCGCCACCGTCAAGATCCTCGAGGACCCGGCGAGCTACGGCTTCAACGATCTGCCACGCCCGCTCGATCCGATCGACACCGAGCCGATCGAGACCGAGCGGTCGATCCGGCTCACCGAGCTCGACCAGCGCCTCGGCCTGCCGTCGGGCACCCTCGCCTCGCTGAACCCGGAGCTGCGGCACAAGGCGACGCCCGACGGCTACTACCGCCTGCAGGTGCCGGTCGAGCGCAGCGCCGCGGCGCTCGCCTCGATCGCCGAGATGCCGAAGGCGGCGACGGCGCCGGCGGCCTCGGAGACGGCGACCCACCGCGTGCGGCGCGGCGAGACGCTGTCGACGATCGCCGAGCGCTACGGCACCTCGGTCCGCTCGCTGATGCGCCTCAACAACATCCGCAACGCCAACCGCATCTGGCCCGGCCAGCGGTTGCGGGTCGACGGCTCGGCGCCGGTCACCGCCTCGGCGTCGTCGGAGCCGACCCGCTACACCGTCCGTCGCGGCGATAGCCTGTGGATCATCGCCCGTCGGTTCGGCACCACCGTCGACCGCATCCAGCGCGACAACGGCTTGCGCGGGACGACGCTGCGCCCCGGCCAACGGCTGACCATCCGGGTGGGGTCGACCGGCCGCACCTACGTCGTGCAGCGCGGCGACACCCTTGGCCGCATCGCCAGCCGCAACCGGGTGTCGGTGCGGCGGCTGGCGGAGGCCAACGGCCTCACCCTGCGCAGCACCATCTACCCCGGGACCCGGCTGCGCATCCCCAACTGAGCCGGCGGAGCCGCCGCGCCTAGAGGTCGCGCCGCCGTCGGCAGACGAGGGCGTGGGCGGCGATCCGATCGTCGTCGCCCGCCGCGGCGCTGTCGAGCACCGTCCGCAAGCGGTCCGCCGCGTCGCCGGCCGGCCGACGGGGCGCCGGCACCGGGTTCGCGCCGGGGTTGAGGAGCAGCAGCGCATCGATCGTCGACCGCGAGGCCGCCGACGTCAGGGCGGCGACGATCGGCAGACCGCTCGCCGCCACCGGCTCGACCTCGCGGCTCGCCTGCAGCCGCCGTCGCAGGGCGAAGGCGCGGCAGAGGAAGTCGAAGAGGCGGCGGCGCTCGGCCGTCCACTCCCAGTCGAGCCAGCTGATCTCGTTGTCCTGGCAGTAGGCGTTGTTGTTGCCGCGCTGGGAGTGGCCGAGCTCGTCGCCGTGAGCGATCATCGGCACCCCGCGCGACAGGGCGACGGTGGCGAGCAGCGACCGCTGCACCCGCCGGCGAACGGCGACGATCGCCGGCGCCTCGGTCGGTCCCTCCGTCCCCCAGTTGTGGCTGTGGTCGTCCGCCGCGCCGTCGCGGTTGCCCTCGCCGTTCGCCTCGTTGTGCTTGGTCGCGTAGCTGACGAGATCGGCGACGGTGAAGCCGTCGTGGGCGGCGACGTAATCGATCGCGGCGGACCGGTCGCCGAACAGGTCGCGGCTGCCGCCGAGGCGGGCGGCGATCGAGCTTCGCGCGTCGTCGTCGCCGCGCCAGAAGCGGCGCACGCCGTCGCGGAAGCGGTCGTTCCATTCCCGCCATCCGGGCGGGAAGCGGCCAAGGCAGTAGCCACCGGGGCCGAGGTCCCACGGCTCGGCGATCCGCTTGATGCCGTCGAGCCGCGGGTCGTCGGTCAGCCGCCGCAGGAGCGGCGCCGA
>JBPEXA010000409.1:0-2447 GCA_052032135.1 Thermoanaerobaculia bacterium
GCCCGCTCGAACTCGAGGCGTCGCGGGTCGAAGCGCAGCGTGGCCGGCAGGTGGGAGAGCGGGAACGGCGTCTCGACCATCAACCGGACGTCGAAGCTGCTCCCGACCTCGACCGCCGGCGCGCCGGCGAGGAACACCCCGGCGGCGAGCTCGGAGGCGGCAGCCGCCCCCTCGGCCGAGGTGGCGATGGCGGCCGGCGAGCGCAGCGGTACCAGGTCGCTCACCGAGTCGGGGGGATCCTGGTCGTCCTCCTGGTCTCCGAACGGGTCGCTCGGCGGCGTCGACGGCACCAGATCGACGCCCGGATCGGTCTCGCCGCTCTCGTCGCGGAGCCCCTGCGGGAGCGACTCGATCCGCCGCCGGATCAGGTCGCGGATGCGCTCGTTCTCCTCCGAGTCGTCGCTCTCCTCGTCGAACGGCCCCTCGACCTCCGACTCGACGCGCGGGCTGCCACCGCGGAAGGTGAGGTTGCCCTCGGTCCCCACCCACAGCGGCGCGAGATCGTCCTCCGTGATGTCGGGGGTGCGGATGATGTGCGGCGTCAGCGTCAGCACCAGATCGGTGCGCCGCTTGTCGTTCGACTTCTGGGAGAAGAACCGCCCGAGGATGGGGATGTCGCCGAGGCCCGGCACCCCGGTGACGCCGGTCGTCTGATCGTCGCGGATCAGCCCGGCGAGGAAGTTGGTCTCCCCGTCCTTGAGGCGGATGGTCGACTGGATGTTGCGGGTGCCGATGATCGGCTGCACGCCGCCGGTCCCCTCGACCGAGCCGGCGACGTTGGCGACCTCGACCTGGATGTTGAGGGTGATCTCCTTGTTGTGGTGGATGCGCGGCTCGATCTCGAGGCGGATGCCGATGTCCTGGTACTGGAAGGAGGTGATCGGCACGATGTTGCTGCCGACGGTCTGCGCGGTGTTGAAGGTCGTCACCGGGATCGGCACCCGGTCGCCGATCACCAGGTTCGCCTGCTCGCCGTCGCTGATCCGCACCTGGGGATTGGCGAGCAGCTGCGCTTCCGAGCTGGTCTTGACGAAGTCGTAGATGAAGCCGGGAAGGGTGATCTCCCAGTTCTGCTGATTGAGGAACTCGAGGTCGGAGACCCGCAGCGCCGGGTCCTGGTCGAGGTTCTGGACCACCTGATACTGGCTCAACTGGACACCGAGCTCCCGCATCTTGCTGGTGTTGATCTGCAACAGCTCGACGTCGATCACCACCTCGCCGCGCGCCTTGTCGTTGGCCTCGATGATCCGCTCCGCCACCTTGACCGCGTCGGCGGAGTCGCGCAGCACGATGGCGTTGAGCTGATCGTTGGCGGCGATGTTCTTGGTGCCGACGAGGCTGCGCAGCAGGGTGAGCATCTCCTTCACCTCGGCGTTGGAGAGGAAGAAGGTCTGGATCACCTGCTCCTCGTACTCGCGCCGGTTCTGCGCGTTGTCCTCGATGACGATGATCGTGTCCTCGTTGAGGACCTTGTAGAAGTGCCCGGCGGCCCGCATCAGGAACTCGAGCGCCTCCTGCGCGGTGACGTTCTCGAGCTCGATGGTGAGCGACTTGTCGCGCAGCTTGGAGTCGAACTGGATGTTGATGCCGAACGCCTGGCCGAGGGCGCGATAGATGTCGCGGACGTTGACCTTGTTCGGGAAGTTGAGCGAGATCGGATCGGTCGAGCGCGGATTCAGCACCGGCGGCCCGCGCCGCTCGTCCTGCACCTTCTTCTTCAGCTGGTCGATCGACAGCGGCCCCGAGCCGCCGTCGGCGGCGAGGATCTCCTGCTGCACCTTCTCGAGCTCGACCTGGGCGTACTGGTTCGACGGATCGAGCTGCAGGGTCTGGACGTACTCCCGCCGCGCCTGCTCGAGAGAGCCGACCGCGTGCAACCGCTTGGCGCGCTCGAAGTGCTCCTGCGACGCCTTGATCTTGGCCCGCAGCAGGCCGGCCCGATAGGCGATGTTGCTCGGATACTGATCGGTCAGCTCCAGGTAGTGGAGCACCGCCTTGTCCCAGTCGCCGTTGCGCTCCGCCGCCTGAGCCTCCCGGTAGCTGCGATAGCCCGAGCAGCCGAGCAGCAGCACCATGAACAGCAGCGCGCACACCGTGACGGCGGCGCGCCTCATGCCTCGATTGTCGTGTCCCTTCCCCACCGTTGCCGATCAGCCCCCAGCCACCAGTCGTTTCTCGGGTACGTCGGGAAATCCGACGAACTTGATGTCGGCCGACTCGAAGCCGATCTTATCCACGATGAAGCGGTCCATCAGGATCCCTCCCGCCACCACGTTGTAGATCTCGTCGCCGCGCACGAAAACCGCGATCCGTCGATCGGGCGGCCCGAAGCTGCCGAGATAGGTGAAATCGATCGCCGGCGGCTGCGGCTTCGGCGGTGTCGCCGGGGTCGCCGCCTCGGCGCGCTGCGGTCGCCGCCGCTGCGGGCGGCGCCGCACCGGCTGCGG
>JBPEXA010000041.1:0-5894 GCA_052032135.1 Thermoanaerobaculia bacterium
AGCAGCGGCACCGCCTGGCGCTGCATGTTGGAGCCCATCAGCGCGCGGTTGGCGTCGTCGTGCTCGAGGAACGGGATCAGCGCCGCCGCCACCGACACCAGCTGCTTGGGGCTGATGTCCATGAAGTCGACCCGATCGGGCTCGACGGTCACGAAATCGCCGCCGGCGCGCGAGATGACCTGCTCGCCGGTGAGGTTGCCGCGCTCGTCGGTCTTGGCGTTCGCCTGGGCGATGATGTAGCGCTCCTCCTCCCAGGCGGTCAGGTACCAGGCGTGCGGCTCGACCTCGATCCGCCTCTTGCGGCTCTTGCGCAGCTTCTCGTTCTCGCGCTCGAGGTCGTCGCCGGTGATGATCTCGCCCAGCTTGAAGGGGCCGCCGCCGATCCGCACCACCTTGAAGTGGTCGATGACGCGGCCGTCCTCCACCTTCTTGTACGGGCTCTCGATAAAGCCGTAGTCGTTGACCCGCGCGAAGGTCGCGAGCGAGGAGATGAGGCCGATGTTCGGTCCTTCCGGAGTCTCGATCGGGCAGATGCGGCCGTAGTGCGAGGCGTGCACGTCGCGCACCTCGAAGCCGGCGCGCTCGCGCGACAGCCCGCCCGGGCCGAGCGCCGACAGGCGCCGCTTGTGGGTCACCTCGGACAGCGGGTTGGTCTGGTCCATGAACTGCGACAGCTGCGAGGAGCCGAAGAACTCCTTGATCGCCGCGATCACCGGCTTGGAGTTGATCAGGTCGTGCGGCATCGCCGAGTCGATGTCCTGGTGGACCGACATCTTCTCCTTGATCGCCCGCTCCATCCGCACCAGGCCGACGCGGAACTGGTTCTCCAGCAGCTCGCCGACGGTGCGCACCCGGCGGTTGCCGAGGTTGTCGATGTCGTCGACACGACCGACGTCGCGGTGCAGGCGCAACAGGTACTCGACGACCTTGATGAAGTCGTCCGCCGACAGCGTCTTCTGCTCGACCGGCACGTCGCTGTCGAGCTTGATGTTGAACTTGAAGCGACCGACGCGGGAGAAGTCGTAGCGCTTGGCGTCGAAGAACATGCCGTAGAACAGCGACCGCGCGCTCTCGAGCGTCGGCGGATCGCCGGGGCGCATCCGACGGTAGATCTCGATCAGCGCCTCCTTGGAGTCCTTGGTGGTGTCCTTGGCGAGCGTCGCCGACAGGATGTTGCCCGGCAGGTCCCACTCGGGGAAGAAGACCTCGATCGGCGAGGCGTTGCGCCCCTTGAGCTGATCGAAGACGTCGTCGGGCACTTGATCGTTGGCCTCGAAGATCACTTCGCCGGTGTCGACGTCGACGACGTCGGCGACGAACAGCGCCCGCTCGAGATCGGCGACCCGAACCTCGACCTTCTGCTCCTCCTCGGCGAGCTCGGCGAGCTCCTTCTCGTCGAGCTTGAGGCCGGCGAAGATCCGGTACATGTCGCGCCGGCCGCGGCTGTTGCGATCGCGGATCTGCTCGCGCTCGGCGACCTCGGTCGGCAGCGTCAGCTCGACCTTCGACTTCGACTTCGGCTCGAGCGGCACGGCGACGTAGAAGCGCCGCAGGATCGCCTCGTTGGTCTCGAGCCCGAGGGCGCGCAGGAAGACGGTGCCGTGGAAGCGCCGCTTGCGGTCGATGCGGACGTTGAGCACCTCCTTCTTGTCGTGCTCGAACTCCACCCAGGAGCCGCGGTAGGGGATGATCTTGGCGAGGAAGGCTCGCGGCCCCTCCTTGGTGAAGAAGACGCCCGGGCTGCGATGCAGCTGGCTGACGATCACCCGCTCGGTGCCGTTGATGACGAACGTGCCGTGGTCGGTCATCAACGGGATCTCCCCGAAGTAGACCTCCTCCTCCTTGGCGTCGCGCATCATCTTGGTGCCGGTCTCGGGATCCTTGTCGTAGACGAACAGCCGGAAGGTCGCCCGCAACGGCACGGCGTAGGTCATCCCCCGCTCCTGGCACTCGGAGATCGAATAGGCCAGCTGGAGGTCGACCGGGTCGCCGCAGGTGTCGCACTTGGTGACGCGGTTCTTGTTGACCGCGCCGCACTCGGAGCAGGTCACCGTGTCCTCGTGCGGGTGGTCGGTCATGATCTTGGCGCCGCAGTTGCTGCACGTCATCCGCAGGTACTCGAGCCCCTGCAGCGAACCGCACTTGCACTGCCAGTCGCCGATCGTGTACTTCACGAAGTCGAGCGCGCAGGTCTCGCGGAAGTCCGAGAACGGGAAGAGGTTGGTGAAGACGGCCTGCAGACCGTGGCTCGCCCGCTCCTCGGGCAGCAGGTTCATCTGCAGGAAGCGCTCGTACGAGAGACGCTGCACGTCGATCAGATTGGGGATCGGCAGCGACGACTCGATCTTCGAGAAGTCCTTGCGCTCACGCTGGTTTCCGTTTTTCTGGCTCATACACCCTTCCTGTAGACGACCGCCCTATGCGACGGGAAGACACAACGAGCCCGTGCGGCGCCACCGGCGCCGACGGGCAATCTTGCCGACTCTCTGTGCTCTCGAGCAGGCAGGACTACTTGAGCTCCACCTGGGCCCCGGCCTCTTCGAACTTCTTCTTGATCTCTTCCGCCTCGTCCTTCGAGACGCCTTCCTTGACCGCCGCCGGCGCCGACTCGACCATGTCCTTCGCGTCCTTGAGGCCGAGGCTCGTCACCTCGCGGACCACCTTGATGACGTTGATCTTCTTGTCACCGACCGCGGTCAGCATGACGTCGAACTCGTCCTTCTCCTCGGCCGCGGCCTCGCCGCCGCCGGCCGCGCCCGCCGCCACCGCCACCGGCGCCGCGGCCGCCGCCGCGGACACACCGTAGTGGTCCTCGAGGGCCTTGACGAGCTCGTTGAGCTCGAGGACCGACATCTCGTCGATCTGCTGAATGAAGTCTTCCGTCGCAATAGCCATTTCGATCTCCTTCACCCCGGCCAGCCGGGGAGTGGTTCCGGTCGCCCGGCCGTGAGGCCTAGGCGCTCTCCTTCTGCGTTCGAATCTGCTCCATCACCAGCACGAAGTCGCGCGGGATCGCCGCCAGGGTGCGCACGATGCGCGTCACCGGCGACTGCAGCAGGTAGAGGAGCTTCGCGATCAGCTCCTCGCGGCTCGGCAGGTCGGCGATCGCGCTCACCTGCTCGGCCGAGATCGGTTGCCCGTCGACCAGCCCCCCCTTGAACTCGAAGGTACCGATGTCCTTCGAGAACTCGGTGAGCGTCTTGGCGAGCGCCACCGGGTCTTCCCCGTAGGCGACCGCCGTCGGGCCGACGAACTGCTCTTTCAACCCCTCGAGCGCCGCACCTTCGATCGCCCGCAGGGCGATGCGGTTCTTGACCACCACGTAGGTGGCGCCGCTCTCCCGCACCTTGTGCCGCAGCTCCGTGATCTGCGGCACGGTGATCCCCTGCGCGTTGATCAGGAAGATGTTCGGCGCGGAGGCGACGTCCTCGCGGTAGCTCTCGAGGAGGTCCTGTTTCTGCTCTCTGGTCATCGGCATCGGTCGAATCCTCCCGTCACGCCTCGGCCACCGTCAGCGCGCTGTCGTCGAGCCGCACGCCCGGGCCCATGGTGCTCGAGATGACGGCCGACTTGACGTACTTGCCCTTGGAGGCCGCCGGCCTCGCCTTCATCACCGCCCCGATCACGGCGCGGGCGTTCTCCACCAGCTGCTCGGCGGAGAACGACGCCTTGCCGAACGGCGCGTGGATGATGCCCGCCTTCTCGACGCGGAACTCGATCTTGCCCGCCTTGATCTGGCGGATCGCATCGGTGAGATCGAAGGTGACGGTGCCGGTCTTCGGGTTGGGCATCATTCCCCGCGGGCCGAGGACGCGACCGAGCTTGCCGGCCACGCCCATCATGTCGGGGGTCGACACCACGGTGTCGAAATCGATCCAGCCCCCCTCGATCTTCTTCGCCAGCTCCTCGCCGCCGACGTAGTCGGCGCCCGCGTCCTCGGCCTCCTTGACCTTCTCGCCCTGCGCGAAGACGAGCACCTTGAGCTCGCGCCCGGTGCCGTGCGGCAGCACCAGCGTGCCGCGCACCATCTGGTCGGCGTGACGCGGATCGACGCCGAGCCGCATCGCCAGCTCCATCGTCTCGTCGAACTTGCGGGTCGCGTTCTCCTTGGCGAGCGCCACCGCCTCGTCGAGCTCGTAGGTGCGGTCCTCGATCTTCGCTTTCGCGTCGCGGTACTTCTTTCCGTGCTTCGGCATCGTTCCCTCTCGTCGGCTCCCGACGGTCAGCTCTGGACCTCGATGCCCATCGAGCGGGCGGTCCCCTCGATGATGCGCACCGCGGCGTCGAGCGACGCGGCGTTGAGGTCCTCCATCTTGGTCTTGGCGATCTCCTCGAGCTGGGAGCGGTCGACCTTCGCCACCTTCTCCCGGTTCGGCTCGCCCGACCCCTTGTCGATCCCCGCCGCCTTCTTGAGCAGCACCGCCGCCGGCGGCGTCTTGGTGATGAAGGTGTAGGAGCGGTCGGCGTAGACGGTGATCACCACCGGGATGATCATCCCCGGCTGGTTCTGCGTCCTGGCGTTGAACGCCTTGCAGAAGTCCATGATGTTCAGCCCCGCCTGGCCGAGCGCCGGGCCGACCGGCGGCGCCGGGCTCGCCTGCCCCGCCGGGATCTGCAACTTCACCTGTCCGATGACTTTCTTTGCCATGTCAAACGTCCTGACTGTGCCTCAGAGCCTCTGCTCTAGAGCTTCTGCACCTGGCTGAAGTCGAGCTCGACCGGCGTCGCGCGCCCGAAGATCGTCACCATGACCTTCAGCGTGTTGCGATCCAGGTTGACCTCTTCCACCACCCCGGTGAAGTTGTTGAACGGGCCGTCGATGATCTTCACCGGCTCGGCCTTGTCGAAGATGTACTTCGGCTTCGGCTTCTCCTTCGCGCTCACCACCTGCTCGAGGATCTGGTCGACCTCGTCCTGCGACAGCGGCGTCGGCTTCTTGCCGCTGCCGACGAAGCCGGTGACCTTCGGCGTGTTCTTGACCACGTGCCAGGTGTCGTCCGACATCACCATCTGCACGAGGATGTAGCCGGGGAAGAACTTGCGCTGCAGCTCCTTCTTCTTGCCGCCCCGGTACTCGACGATCGTCTCGGTCGGGATGCGGATGTCGCCGAAGCTCTCCGCCTGGTTGAGCGCCTCCGCCCGCTGGCGCAGCGTCTCCTTCACCCGATCCTCGAATCCGGAGTAGGTGTGGACGATGAACCACTGCATCCCCTTGTCGGAGGTGGCGGCGGCCGCTGCCGGCGCCTCCTCCTGGGTCGGGCGCAACGTCTCCGGCACTTCGGCGAGCAGCTCTTCCTCGCGCTCGTCGGAGGCCTCGAACGGCTGGTTGGATTCGCTCATCAGGTCATCACCTTGACGATCAATTCGTATCCCTTGGCGATCACGAAGTCGGCGGCGAACAGGAAGAAGGCGAAGACGAAGCTGGTGATCAGCACCACCGCGGTGGTCGCCACCACCTCCTGCCGGCTCGGGAACGTCACCTTCTTGAGCTCGGCGCGCACCTCGGTCAGGAAGGTCTTGAACTGGGAGATCTTGCTCAGCATCGAGAACGCCTGTCGTCTGTCGAAGTCGGTTGCCGGTGGTGCGCGCTGGTGGAGAAGGTGGCAGGCCAGGAGGGATTCGAACCCCCAACCCTCGGTTTTGGAGACCGATGCTCTACCAGTTCGAGCTACTGGCCTGTGTGTCGTTTCGTTTCGTGGTTGCCTACTCGATGATCTCGGTGACGGTGCCGGCGCCGACGGTGCGTCCACCCTCGCGGATGGCGAACCGCACACCCTGCTCCATCGCGATCGGAGCGATCAGCTCGACGTCGAGGTTCACGTTGTCGCCCGGCATCACCATCTCGGTGCCCTCCGGCAGCTGCGACTCCCCCGTCACGTCCGTCGTCCGGAAGT
>JBPEXA010000410.1:0-7670 GCA_052032135.1 Thermoanaerobaculia bacterium
GGGGCGAGCACCACCAGGGCCTCGCCGCCGGGGTGTCGCCGCTCGAGCTGCGGCGCCTCGAGGAGGGGGTGGTGCCGGTCGAGCGCGAGCTCGACCTCCACGGCGCCAGCGAGGAGGCCGCCCGGGAGCTGGTCCGCGAGCTGCTCGATCGCGCGACCGCCGGCGGCCTGCGCTGTGTGCGCATCGTCCACGGCCGCGGGCGCCGCTCGGGCGGCGAGCCGGTGATCAAGACGGCCCTCCCCGGCTGGCTGACGGCGCTCCCCCTCGCCCGCAGCGTCGCCGCCTTCACCTCCGCCGGCCGGCTGGGGGCGAGCGGGGGCGCCACGCTGGTGCTGCTGCGGCGTCGGCGCCGCTCGCGCTCACGCCGCTGAGCGAGTCGCCTCGACGACGATCGACTCGACCGCCAGGTGTCCGGGCGGTTTGCGGTCGACGTTCTCGAGGCCGCGCAGGGCGGGGTGCGCGCTTTCGTGCACCTCGCACCGCACCACGTCCACGCACCCCGCCTCCTCGAGCATCCGTCGCAGGGTCTTGAAGTCGTAGACGAACTCGTGCCCCCAGGCGCGGAAGAACATGTTGATCAGGAAGGTGTCGAGCGGCCAGGGGGCCTCGCGCCGCTCCTTGACCTCGTGGCGCAGGAAGTGGTCGACGAACTCCTGCTCGATCGGCGAGCGCGGGGTCGCGGGCGGCTCGTCCGGGCGGTAGAGGGCGACCAGCGATTCGAGGTCGGGGGTCGAGATGCGCGCGACGCCGCCCGGTTTGAGGACGCGCCCGCACTCGTCGACCAGATCGCGCGCTTGGCGGAACGGCACGTGCTCGATCATGTGCTCGGTGAAGACGAAGTCGAAGGTGGCGTCGTCGAAGGGGAGCGGCGCGGTGGCGTCGAGGTGGAGGACGTCGGCGGTCTTCGGATAGAAGTCCGCGTTGAGCCAGCCGTCGAGGATCCGCGGTCCGCAGCCGATCTGCAGCTTGCGCTCCCCGTCGCCGCGCAGGTAGTCGGCGACGATGCGGGCGTCGCGATCGCGGCCGAACCGCCGTCGCGCCATCCGCCGCAGCGCGAGCCGGACCCGCTTCTTGATGTGCGCCATCGACTCAGGCTGTCAACGCGTGGCGGAGCGCTCGCGCCTCGGCGGTCAGCGCGCGCGCCGCTTCGAGCTCGCGGTCGACCGCCGGCTCCGCTTCCGAGCCGTCGCCGAGGCCGGCGTCGCGAAGGCGCCGCAGGTCGCGGAGGATGCGGTCGCGGATCGACTCCGCGTCGTCGACGCCGCGAAAGACGGCGCGGTGCAGGTCGTGTTTCTTGGTCTGGCCGTCGGTCTCCGAACCGCCGCCGCCACCGGCAGTGCGGATCTCGAGGTCGGCGATGCCGAACAGCCGCTGCAGCGGCCCCTGCGTGACGCTGACGTTCTGCACGTTGGCGAAGCTGACCGTCTGCTCGCGCACCTTGAAGACCCCCTCCCGGATCCGCAGGGTGCGGTCGGTGACGATGTACCACCGCATCTGGTAGTCGAGCTTCAACAACAGGAAGGAGAGGATCAGCTGGCCGCCGAAGAGGGCGAGGGCGAGGAGCTCGGCGAACCGCAGCAGGCCACCGATGAAGAACTCGAGCCGCTCCGGCATCAGCGACACCGTGGCGAGGCCGACGAGGATGCCGGCGAGGGTGCCGAGCTGCCCGAGGCTCCAGGTGAAGATGCGATAGCGCAGGTAGCCGGGCGCGGCGTTGAAGATCCGCGTCGCCTCGCTGCTGCCGACCGGAGGCTCCGGTGGTGGCGGCAGTCGCAGCACGCGGGTCAGCCAGCGCCTCATCGCCGCTCCAGCAGCTCGCGGATGGCGCGCAGCTCGCTGACGGCGGCCTCCAGCTCGGCGGCGAGCGGCGTCGCCTCGTCGTCACCGGGGTCGACCGCGCCCCGCATCCGCCGGTAGAGGTAGTCGCGCACCAGCTCGAACTCGCGCAGCCCTTCGAGCGTCATCTCCGCCTTCGAGCTGCCGCTGGCGGTCTGGATCTGGATCCTCGCCAGCCCCAGCCACCGCTCGACCGCGTTGCTGACCAGGTGGATGTCCTGGATGCGGGCGTAGGTGAGGTGGATCTCGCGCCGGAACAGCACCCCCCACCGCATCGACACCCCCTCCTCGTCGAACCGGTAGCGCAGCGTCCGGTAGCGGAACCAGAGGGCGATGAGCGGGACGAAGAAGAACGGCCCGGCGAGCAGCGAGAGGGCGAGGTAGTAGTGCCACAGCGCCCCGTCGGGGCGCTCGATGGCGCTCACCCGCCCGGCGCCGTCTCCGGGATCAGCGATCGCCGTGGTCATGGCGCCAGCCGTGGTCGGCGGCGAAGCGCTCGATCCGCTCGAGCGTCCCCGGGTCGATGGTGTCGCCTCCCTCGAGCTCGAAGTAGAACGGCTCGCGCGTCGACGTCTCGTTGCCGACCTGCTCCATGGTCTCGGTCTCGTAGAGGCGGCCGTTGATCATGGTGTGGGTCACGAATTCGGAGCGCCGCAGGTCGTCGAGCGGGTCGCCGTCGACCACGAACAGGTCGGCGAGCTTGCCGACCTCGAGCGACCCGACGTCGCCGTCGAGTCCGAGGTACCAGGCGGCGTCGAGGGTGCCGCCGCGCAGCGCCTCCCACGGCGTGAAGCCGCCCTGCTCCATGATCCACATCTCCCAGTGCGCTGCGAGGCCTTCGCGCTGGCCGTGGGCGCCGATCACCACCGCCACCCCCTCGTCGCGCAACCGTTTGGCGAAGCGGGCGACCTCGAAGTGGTTGTAGTGCTCGTCGGGGGCGGTCGGGCGGCGGATGGCGCGCGGCTCGACCATGAAGCGCGGCACGTAGCGCAGCAACCGCTCGTTCTTCCACACCTCGGTGCGGTCGTACCAGTAGGTCTCGCCGGTGAGGCCGCCGTAGGCGACGCCGAAGGTCGGCGAGTAGCCGGTGTCGCTCTGCGACCAGAGCTGCACGACGTCGTCGTAGGCGCGGATCAGCGACAGCGAGTGCTCGATGCCGGTGTGGCCGTCGACGATCTCGGTCATGTTGTGGTGGAAGTTCATGCCCCCTTCGGGGAGCACCATCATCCCCATCTCGTCGGCGGCGGTGATCACCTGCTGCCGCTGGTCGCGGCGCGGCTGCTGGTAGCTCTTGACGCTGATCGCGCCGACCTCCTTGAGGCGGCGGACGTGGAAGCGGGCGTCGTCGAGCGAGTTGATGATCGACGAGAAGCCGGGGACCCGCGCGCCGTAGAGGATGGTGCCGGTCGAGAAGATGCGCGGCGCCACCGTCATGCCCACCTTCTGCAGCTCGCTGGCCGAGAAGATGCTCGAGGTGTCGTTCGAAGGATCGTGGATGGTGGTGACGCCGAAGGCGAGGTTCGAGAACTGCTGCCAGTTCTGCTGCGGGTTGATCTCGAACTGTGCCATCGCACCGTGGGCGTGGACGTCGATGAGGCCGGGGAGGACCGTCTTGCCGGCGACGTCGAACACCGCGGCGCCGGCCGGCACCGCCACCTCGTCCGCCGCGCCGACGGCGACGATGCGGTGGCCCTCGACCACCACGACGCCGTCGTCGATCACCTCCTCGACGCCGTCGCGCGCCCCCCGCATGGTGACCACCCGGCCGCCGGTGAGGGCGATCGTCCCCCGCGGCCGGTCGCTGGGGACGTCGAAGGAGAGGTCGACCCCTTCCTCGACCGGCTCCGGCAGCTCCTCCGGGGCGCCGTCGAGGAAGGCGAAGGCGTCGGTGAGATCGCGCGAGTAGAGCGTCGCGCCGTTGGCCCAGTGCAGCGTCGAGCTGTCGGCCGACCAGTGGAGGAACTCGCCCGATCGCGCCGACACCTTGCGCACCGGGAACGCCCCGGTCGAGCCGCTGATCGACACCGGCTTGCCGGTGCGGGGGAAGGGGGCGACGTAGGCGTCGTAGTACTCCCGGAAGGCGAGCCAGCGGCCGTCGGGCGACACCCGGAACTCGGTGATGCCGGTCCCCTTGGCGTGGGTGCGCTCGTCGTGGCCGTCGAGGTCGACGCTCCGGAGCTGCAGCTCCTGGTCCTCGCCGTCGGCGACGAAGTAGAGGCGCTCGCCGTCGGCGTCGAAGTGCGGCTGGCGTCCGTGGTCGAGGATCCGCTCCGGCGCCGCGGAGCCGTCGGCGGGGGCGACGTAGATGCCCGGCTCCATCGACCACAGCGGCGACAGCAGGAAGCCGCCGGTGAAGCGGGTGAAGGCGATCCGCCGGCCGTCGGCGGAGAACGACGGCTCCGCATAGTGGCCCGGCTGGTCGGTGATCACCGTGCCGGAGCCGCCGCCGATCGCCGCCACCCGCACGCTGCCGAGCTCCTGATCGTCCCAGGTGGTGTAGGCGACGCGACGGCCGTCGCGGGAGACCGCGGGATGGAACTCCCAGTGGTCGTCCTGCCGTGTCAGCCGCCGTCGAGCACCGTCCGGCAGCTCCTGCACCCATAGGTGGCCGAGCGCCTGGAAGAGCGCGCGGTCGGCGCCCGGGACGTGCTGCGCCCAGCGCAGCATCCGCACCCGCGTCGTCTCCGGGGCGACCTCCACCGGGAAGCGCAGCGCCGGCAGCCGCTGCTTGTCGACCGTCACCCGCACCGGGATGGTGCTCAGCGCGCGGGTCTCGACGTCGAGGCGGTGGAAGCGGCCGCCGCTCCAGAACACCAGCTCGCCGCCGTCCGGCATCCAGGCGATCGACGGGTAGTTGCCCTGGTTGCCGTTGGTCTCCTGCAGGTCGCGCTCGAGGCGGTCGAAGATCGGCCACTCGCGGCCGCTCTCGAGGTCCTTGAGGTAGATGGCACTGCTGAGGCCGGGGAGGCGCTTGACGAAGGCGAGGTGGCGGCCGTCGGGAGCGGGGACCGGGCGCACCGCGCCGCCCGGCCCGCTGGCGATGGTGTCGGTCTCCCCGGTCTCGGTGTCGAGCCGCAGGATGACGAAGATCTGCCCCGTCGAGTCCTTGTTGTACTGCCACACCCGCCCGGCGGTGGTGTCGCGGCTGAAGAAGACGTAGCGGCCGTCGGTGGAGAAGGCGGGCTCGCCGACCGTCTTCTGCGTCTGGGGGCCGTGGGAGCGCTCGACGAGCTGCAGGCCGTCGCCGCCGCCGGCGTGGTAGAGCCAGATCTCGCCGCCGGGGATGCTGCGGGTGCCGACGATGCCCTTCTTGGCGACGATGTAGGCGCCGTCGGGGCTCCAGGAGGGGTTGTAGATCAGGTCCTCCTTCTCGCTCGAGATCTGCCGCGGGTCGCTGCCGTCGGCCGCCATCACCCAGATGTTGTCGGCGCCGTCACGATCGGAGATGAAGGCGATCTCGCTGCCGTCCGGGCTGTAGCGCCCCTGGATGTTCCACGGGATGCCGGAGGTCAGCGCCGTCGCCTCGCCCCCCTCGATCGGCACCGTGTAGAGATCGCCGAGCATGTCGAAGAGCAGCGTCCGCCCGTCGGGGCTGACGTCGACGTTCGACCAGGTGACGGTGTCGGTGTCGATGGTGATCGTCTCCCAGTCGCCGGGCGGCGCGGCGACGTCCCACGCCTCCTCGTCTTCTTCACCGGAGGCCTCCCCGTCACTCTCGGCGGCGGCGACCGCCTCCGTCGCCTCCTCCGCGTCCTCTTCGTCGATCGGCGGCTGCTGCGCCACGGCGAGCGCCAGGGGCAGGACGATCAACCACGGCAGCACGAAGGACAGACGGACGGCGAGCGTTGGGCGCATGAGCTTCTCCTCGGGAACGGTTCAGCGGGAGGCGGAACCCGCCGATTGTACGCAAGGGAGGGCCGGGGGTTCCGGCGCCGGGCTCAGTCGGGGCGGTCGGTGAAGCGGCGGGCGACGTCGCAGTTGTAGCAGACCAGCGCGAAGTCCTGGTCGGTGGCGTCGCCGTTGGCGGGCACGCCGTCCGAGTTGATGTTGCTCGCTACCACCCGGACGGCGACCGTGCGCGCCGGGCCGGGCGGCAGGAACACCCCCTCGGTGTTGTTGCGCCCGTCGGCGCTGCCGCCGCTGGTCGAGAAGCCGTCGCTGCCGAACCAGTTGCCGCGGTAGGTCGAGGCGCCGTCGACGACCACCAGATCGAGATCGTTGTTCCACGCCGGCGTCGAGCCGCCGAGGCCGTGCCCCGGGGCGTCGGTCCACACCAGCATCAGCCGCGCGGGCTGCGACGGGTCGTTGACGTCGGCGTGCCACTCCCACTCGTCGCCGGTGGCGCCGAGCAGGGCAGGGGCGTCGAAGTAGCGGACGTTGACGTCGGGGGTGAGCACCTGCTCGAGGTCCATCCGCCCCCACCCCTGCCGGCTGTCGAACGGGTGGCCGAGGGTCTGCCCGTCGGCGTCGCGATGGCCGGCGAGATCGTGGGCGGCGGGGAGGAACGCCGCCTTGACCAGCGCCGGGCTCGGGTCGGCGCCCTCGAACAGCTGGCGGTAGCGCTCGATGAACAGCGCCACCGCGCCGGAGACCTGCGGCGACGCCATGCTGGTGCCGCACAGCAGCCCGTAGCTGTTGGTCGGGTAGGTGGCGTCGACGCGGCAGCCGGGGGCGACCATCTGCGGCAGGTGGCGGCCGTCGAGCGCCGGCCCGTGAGCGGAGTTGGCGGAGAGGTCGTCGAGGTTCGGATCCTGGTTGCCGTTCGAGAACTGCATCTTGGTCGAGCCGATGCCGAACAGGTTCTTCGCCTCGTCGGGCGTCCCCTGGGTGCTGGTGCCGCCGTTGCCGTTCATGATCGACAGCACGTAGGTGAACTGCTGGTTGCCCGGCTCGGCGTCGTCGGCGTCGCGCACCCCGATGTCGACCTGCATCGTGTGGTTGTCGTAGCCGCGCGGCGTCCCCGCCGGCCCCCAGCTGTTGCCCGACAGCAGCGCGCCGTTGCGCCACGACTGGCGGATCAGCTTCAGCATGCCGCCGGCGGTGTTGTAGTGGCCGGCGTAGCGCTGCTCGATCATGTGGGCGCCGGGCGCCACCCCGAGCCCGCGCAGGAAGCCGTTGCCGTCGGTGGTGCCGCTCGAGGCGTCGCCGGCCATGATGCCGGCGGTGTGGGTGCCGTGGGAGCTGCTGGTGGTGCTGCAGGTGTCGCCGGAGCAGGGGAGGAAGCGGGCGACCAGATCGGGGTGGGAGTCCTGCACGCCGCCGTCGACGTTGGCGATCACCACGCCGCCGCCGTCGACGCCGGCGGCGGTCAGCCACCCCCAGTATCCGGGGAAGGCGAAGTTGGCGCCGTCGACGTTGTTGACGTTGACCTGGCTGCTCATCTCGGAGCGCGCGCCGCCGTCGGTCGGCTCGGGCTGGAGGGTGTAGACGCCGGCGACGCGCGCCGCCTCGGCGAGCCGGGACCGGGGCAGCCGCATCCGCAGCGACAGGAAGCGGTCGTCGATCCAGGCGTGATCGAGCACCCGCCCGCCGAGCTCGCCGAGCTCGCCGATCGCCAGGTCGAGGCGGTCGTGGCGGTAGAGCAGCAGGTGGTAGATGCCGGCGCCGCGTCCGCCGCGCCACTGCGGCAGCACCCGGAAGGCGGGCTCGAAGTGGCCGCTCCAGCGGATCCCCGAGCCGGGGAGGCGCAGCCCGGCGACCGCCTCGAGCTCCCCCCAGACGACGTAGGTGTAGGGGTGGACGTACTGGACGATCTCGACGCCGGCGGCGCCGAGGCCGGCGAGCCAGCGGTCGTCGATCGGCCCCTCGAACTGCACCAGCTGGAGGTCGGCGCC
>JBPEXA010000411.1:0-3603 GCA_052032135.1 Thermoanaerobaculia bacterium
CCCGCTCTGGTTCCTGGCGCAACCTGGGATCCGCGCGCTGTGGCGGGCCGAGTCGCAGGCGGCGGCCGAAACGACGGCCGACCGACGGCAGCGGGCTCCACGAAGCTCCTCACCGGCGGTCGCGACGGCGGACGACGACGCGGCGGGCGGCCTGTCGAGACCGGTCGTCGTCCTGGTGCTCGACGAGCTGCCGCTGGTCTCCCTGCTCGACGGCGATCAGGAGATCGACGCTCGCTATCCGCAGCTGCGACGACTGGCGCGAACCGCGACCCTCTTCCGCTACGCGACGACCGTCGCCCAATCGACGATCTACGCGGTCCCCGCGCTGTTGACGGGCAGCTACCCGGAGCCGAGGGTGGCGAGGGTGCCGCACGTCAACGACTACCCGCAGAACCTCTTCACCCTGATGCCGCCGGGAGCGTCGCTCAACGTCTGGGAGACGACGACCAAGCTCTGTCCGCGCCGTCGCTGCACGCCCCCCGACGGCTGGGTCTTCCCGCGACGGGAGCGGCTGCCGGCGCTGCTGGCCGACGTCGCCGCCGTCTACGTGCTGACGATCGCGCCGATCGACTGGCCGGGTCCGCTCCCCTCGACCGAGGACCGCTGGTCGGACTTCTGGGACGCCGGGCGCAGCCCGCGCCGGCTGCCGCTGTCGGGCAAGCGGCGCAACGCCGAGCCGCTCGCGGTGTTCGACTGGTTCCTCAACGCTCTCGAGGCCTCCGGGGACCGGCCCGCTCTCCACTTCGCCCACCTGATGCTCCCCCATCCGCCGTGGGTCTGGCTGCCGAGCGGCCAGCGGTACGAGCGCTACGCCACCCATCCCCACGGGCTGGTCCGGCAACGCTGGCGCGGCACCGAGTGGGAGACCACCCAGGCTCACCAGCGGCACCTGCTCGCCGTCGGGCTGGCCGACCGGCTGCTCGGTCGGCTCGTCGACGCCCTCGAGCGCAGCGGCGCCTTCGACGACGCCCTGATCGTCGTCACCTCCGACCATGGGACCACCTTCGAGACGGGAGAGCTGCGGCGCAACGTGCAGCGCACCCCCCTCGACACCCTGGTCACGGTGCCGATGCTGGTGAAGTTCCCGGGGCAGCGAGAGGGGCGCGTCGACGACCGCAACGTGGAGACCATCGACGTCGTGCCGACCGTCCTCGCCGCCCTCGATCAGCCGATCCCGGCTTCGATCGACGGCCGCCCCCTCGACGGCCCGCCGCGACCGCAGGGGAGCCTCAAACGCACCTACCGCAGCGGCAATCGGGGCGCCTCGGCGGGGGGGACGCCGCTCGAGTACGCCATCGCCGAGCTGGTCGGCCGTGCAGCGGCCATCGAACGGCAGACCGCCCGCTTCGGCAGCGGTGACTGGCAGGGGGTCTACGACGCCGGCCCCCACGCCGGGCTGGTCGGGTCGAAGCCGCAGCGCCGGTCGACCGCCGCCACCGGTCCGATCACCGCGACGGTGGCCGATCTCGAGGCGTGGAACGACGTCGACCCCGATGCCGACCACCTCCCGGTGCACCTCTTGGCCGAGCTCGACAGCGACTGCTGCCCGTCGCTCGCCGTCGCCGTCAACGGCCGCATCGTCGCCACCACCGAGGCCTACCGCGACGAGGACGGGCGGGTGGCGATGACGTCACTGCTCGACCCCGACGCCCTCCGTCGCGGGCGCAACCGCCTGGAGCTGTTCGTGGTGGTCGGCGGTGAGACGAGCGGCGGGGCGTCCGGAGAGCTGCGGCTCGTACCGGTCCCGCTGCGGCCCGCGGACGATCCCACCCCCACCGATGGCTGAATCGAGCGCCAGCCGCTACCGCTTCGACGCCTCACGCTACGAGGGGGAGCTCCTCGAGCTGGTGGGCGAGATCGAGGCCGCGGACGCCCTCGACCAGCGCGCTCTCGAGCGCCTGCTGCGCCGGCGGCCCAAGGACGGCCGCGGGCTGTTCTCCAAGGCGGAGCTGGTGCGCGGCTTCCGTCACCTCGTCGACCGCGGGCTGTGGAGCGGCGACGAGGCGGCGTTCCTCGACAAGGTGCGCCGCAAGCCGGTGCGGACGGCGAGCGGCGTCGCCCCGGTGACCGTCCTCACCAAGCCGTACCCCTGTCCCGGCACCTGCATCTTCTGCCCCAGCGACGTGCGCATGCCGAAGAGCTACCTCTCCGACGAGCCGGGCGCCCAGCGCGCCGCCCAGCATCAATTCGACCCCTTCCGCCAGACGCTGTCGCGGCTCGCCGCCTACCACCACACCGGACATCGCGCCGACAAGGTGGAGCTGATCGTCCTCGGCGGCACCTGGTCGTCCTACCCGGAGGCGTACCAGATCTGGTTTCTCCTGCGCTGCTTCGAGGCGATGAACGCCTTCGATCCCCGACACCGCGATCCGGCGTCACCGCTCGACGGCACGTTCGCGCCGCGGATCGACTACCGGCGCCTCGAAGAGCGGGTCGACGGCCGCCGTGGCGGTCGCAGCTACAACCAGGTGGTGCGGGCGTTCGACGGCGGTGACGGCGGCGGCGAGCGTGCCGCCTGGGGCGATCTCGAGCGCGCCCAGCGCCGCAACGAGCGCGCACGAGCGCGCTGCGTCGGCCTCGTCATCGAGACCCGGCCCGACGAGCTCGACGTCGACGAGGTGGTCCGGCTGCGGCGACTCGGCGCCACCAAGGTGCAGGTGGGCATCCAGAGCCTGTCGGATCGCGTCCTCGCCCTCAACCGACGCGGTCACGACAGCGCGACGACGCGACGGGCGCTCCGCGCTCTGCGCCAGGGGGGCTTCAAGGTGCACGCCCACTGGATGGCCAACCTCTACGGCTCCGACCCGCGACGCGACGCGCGCGATTTCGATCGCCTCTTCGACGACCCGGCGATCCGCCCCGACGAGCTCAAGATCTACCCCTGCAGCCTGATCGAGAGCGCCGAGCTGATGCGCCACTGGGAGGACGGCCGCTGGCGCCCCTACGAGCGTGGCGAGCTGCTCGACCTGCTGCGCCACTGTCTGCTCGCCACCCCTCGCTACTGCCGCCTGACCCGCGTGATCCGCGACATCCCGGGCACCGACATCGTCGCCGGCAACCGGCTGACCAACTTCCGGCAGATCGTCGAGGACGACCTCGCCGCCGATGGGCTGGCCGCTCGTGACATTCGCAGTCGCGAGATCCGGCATCGCTCGCTGCGCAAGGAACAGCTCCGCCTGCGCGAGCATCGCTACGAGACGGCGGTCGGCAGCGAGTGGTTTCTGGAGTTCACCGACCCGGACGACCGGCTCGCCGCCTTCCTCCGCCTCAGCCTCCCCGCCGCCCCGGTGCCGATCGACGAGATCGCCGACGGCGCCATGATCCGCGAGGTCCACACCTATGGCAGGCTCGTCGGCCTCCGCCGGCGGGAAGCGGGGCGCCCGCAGCATCTCGGTCTCGGCCGCGCGCTCGTCGACCGCGCACACACGATCGCCCGCGGGCACGGCTACCGCACCCTGGCGGTCATCTCTTCGGTCGGCACGCGCCGTTACTATCGCCGGCTCGGCTTCGAAGACGGCGACCTCTACCAGCATCGCCCGATCTAGCGCTCGCTCCGCAGCGCCGCGGGGGGGGGGGGGGGGGGGGGGGGGGGGGGGGGGGGGG
>JBPEXA010000412.1:0-5589 GCA_052032135.1 Thermoanaerobaculia bacterium
GAGCGGGCGGTCGAGCGGGTAGGCGCTCTCGAGCTCGCACTCCTCGGGCTCGACCGGCGTCGAGCGCCCGGTCCCCCGCTGGTCGAGCAGGATGACGTCGCCGCTCTTCCGCAGGGTGTCGAAGAGCCGGTACCGAGAGCCCTCCCCGGCGCGGATCCCCGAGCCGCCCGGTCCGCCGGCGAGATAGACGATCGGCGGTCCGGCATCGTCGCCGGTGGCGGCGAGCCGCACCAGCGCCAGCTCGATCCGGCGCGAGTCGCGCCGCTGACGATTCTCCGGCACCGTCAGCCGGCCGAGCTCCGCGTCGACGTCGCCGTACGTGCGGGTCTCGTGCACGTGCGGTTCGAAGGTGAGAGTGGGCTGCCGGTCGGCGGGCGCTGCCGCGGCCGGTGGGGCGAGCGACAGGATCCAGTCCCGCATCGTCTCGTAGGGAGCGGTCAACCGGCGGGTGATCCGCGAGCGGTCGGCACGGAAGCCGTCGACCACCCATGCCCCGTGGTCGCCGCCCGGGAAGACCCGCACCGTGACGTCGCCGTTGCCGCCGCCGGTCAGCGCCTCGCGGAAGTGGTCGGGCGAGTCGGGCGGCGTCGAGTGGTCGTGCTCGAAGAAGAGGCCGAGCGCCGGCACCGTGACGCGGCGCAGGTCCTCGAGCGGCGCGAACGCCGCCTCTGACGCGGCGAACGTTCGCGCCTCTTCGGCCGACCCGAACTCCGCGACGTAGCGCTGCTTCAGCACCGGCCACCACGCCTCGCTCCTCGCCTGTTCGAGGGCGGCGGCGTAGCTCTGCCAGTCGAGCTCGCCGTCGTAGAGGCCGAAGAAGGCGTCGAAGTAGGCCTCCGCCCGGTCGACCTGCGGCAGCTCCACCTGGCGCCGATGGAGCCAGGTCGTCATCGCGTGGCGCCACTGCGCATAGCCGGGGGAGACGTTGCCGGCCAGGTTGATGTAGAAGGCGGTCTCGGGCACGCGGTGGGCGACGATCGCGCCCAGCCAGCCCCCCTGGCTGTGCCCACCGACGCCGACCGGCACGCCCTCGACCTCGGGCTGCGCGAGCAGGAAGCGCATCGCCGCTTCGGCGTCGGAGGCCGCCACCATCGAGCGGGCGTGGTAGTTGCCGGTCACCTCGGCGCCGGTGGAGTCGCCCGCCCCGCGTTGGTCGAAGATCAGCGAGCCGATGCCGTGCGTCGCCAGCCAGGCGGCGACGTCCCAGCTCACCGCGCGCGGGTTCGGTCCCTCGCCGGCGAGATAGAGCAGCCAGGCGCGCGCCGGCCCCAACGGCTGCACGAGCGTGCCGGCCAGCCGCGCCTGGTCGCCGTTGGCGAAGCTCACCGGCCGCAGGCGCAGATCGATCCGCGGCAGGCGCCGCTCGCGGTCGGCGTCGACCTGGCGGATCGCGGCGCCCGCCTCTCCGGCCTCGAAGATCACCCTGCCGCTCACCGGTTCCGTCTCGGACCGGGTGGGGCCGTAGACGAAGGTGTCGCCCACCTCCGGGGCCAGCCGCCGGGCGAAGCCGTCGTTCATGTCGAGCAGATAGAGGTCGTCCCCCCACCGCGTGACGATGACCAGCTCGCCGCCCGGCTCGCCGAAGACGCCGAGTCGCGCATCCATGGCAGCGGCGGAAACCGCCAGACCGCAGCCGGCCAGCGATGCGACGACGATGGTGAGCGCGCGCATGATCCCTCCCGGGTTTCCTACGCAGTCGCCGGACCGGAGTTCCAGCCTCGAAGTCGTCCTCGGCGCGTGAGCTATGCTGTTCACCCATCACGTCGAGCGCCGCCGTCCTCGCCATCGGGCCCCGAGCATGAGAGCCAGCCGGATCCTCCTGTTGCTCGGTCTGGTCGCCCTGTTCGCCGCCGGCTGGTTGCTCGTTCGACGGCCGCCGGCCGACGACGGGCCGCCGAACATCGTGCTGATCGTCGCCGACGACCTCGGTTGGGGTGATCTGCGCACCTACAACCCTGCGTCGAAGGTCGAGCTCCCAACGCTGGAGGCGTTCGCCGCAGAGAGCGTGGTGGTCAGGAACGCCCACTCGTCGTCGTCGGTCTGCGCCCCGTCCCGCTACTCGATCCTGAGTGGCAACAGCCCCTGGCGGGGCAGGTACCTGAAAGGACAGTGGAGCGCCTACCGCGGCTCGCAGTTCCGTGCGGGACAGGCGTCGCTGGCGGAGGTGCTGCGAACCGCCGGCTATCGGACGGGCTTTTTCGGCAAATGGCATCTCGGCGCCCGCTGGCGGAACGAGCGCGGTGACATCGAGCGGGATCCCGACGCGATCGACTGGGGGCGTGGCTTCACCGACGGCCCCGCCGATCACGGTTTCGACGAGTCGATGGTGGCGCTCTGCGGGTGGCAGGAGCCGCCCTACGTGCTGTTCGACGGCGGCGGCCGGTGGATCGGGGAGCTGCCACCGGCGCGCCTCCAGCCGCCGGGCGCTCAGTGGAGCTCGGTCGCCAGTGCCTACGCGCCCCTACCGGCGGGGCACGGCGAGCCCTCCTGGGACCAGGAGCGGGCGGCCGAGGCGGTTTTGCAGGCCGCGGTGAGGTTTCTCGAGTCGCACCGCGACGAGCGGTTCTTCCTGCAGTTCGACGGTTTCCAGCCTCACTGGAGCTGGACGCCGACCGGGGCGTCCGGGCTCTCGGCGCGCGTCGATCAGGTTCTCGAGTTCGACGCCACCCTCGCCGAGCTCCTCGCCGTCCTCCGCCGCCACGGCCTCGAACGCGACACGATGGTCGTCGTCACCTCCGACAACGGTGCGGACCGTCTCCCCGAAGAGCTGGACCGCGGGCACGACGCCAGCGCTCACCTGCGCGGCCAGAAGGGAGGGATCTACGAGGGCGGCCATCGCGTGCCGCTGCTGGTGCGCTGGCCGCGGCGCCTCACCGGTGGTCGCACGTTGGGCGAAGACCACCTGGTCGGTCTGCACGACCTGTTCGCGACCGTCGCCGCCGCTGCGGAGCAGGCGATCGAAGAGGACCAGGGGCTCGACTCGTTCAATCAGCTCTGCGCGTTGGCGGATCCCGGACGCGACCCGGTCCGCTCGCAGCTGATCGTGCAGGACAACAGGGGGCCGAACTTCGCGTTGTACCGGCAACGTTGGAAGTTGACCCTCGATCGCGACCACGCCCCGAAGGAGCTGTTCGACCTCGAGACCGACGAGCGCGAGACCTCGAATCTCGCCGCCGTCGACGAGGCGCGGGTCGAATCGCTCCGCTCAGAGTTCACCGCGCTCTACCGTGCTCCGCGAACGAGACCGTCGCCCGATCTCCAGACATGCCTCGACTGAAGCGCTCGTCGATGCCTTGAAGCTCGCTCCGCTCCAGCCGGTCGGGATCGCGATCACCCAGGTCCTGTGGTTCTGGGCGCACAACGCGCAGGAGGTCGCGCCGACCGATGTCGTGCGGTCGCTCACCCTCGCGGCTGCGGCGAGTCTCGTCGTGTGGGGGGTGGCGAGCGCGGCGCTGCGCGACCCCCGGCGCGGCGCGATCTTCGCTTCGGCGGTCGCCTTCCTGTTCTGGTCGACGACGTCGATGCCCGGCGGGGCGGCGGCCGCCACCGTGATCTGGGCCGCGAGCCTCGTCGCACTCTTTCTCTGGTTGCGGCGGACCGAGCGGCCGTTGAAGCGGCTCTTCCGGGTCGTCGACGTCGTCGCCGCGGCCGGCATCGTGGTGTCGCTCGCCGGCGTCGCGATCGCGGGCGTCGGTCGATCGACGACGACCGACCCTCCGATCGCGGGGGCAGGAACCGCTCGAGTCGCGGCAACCTCCGACGGAAGAGCTGCCGACACCCCGGACGTCTATCTCATCGTCCTCGACGGCCACGGCCGCGACGACGAGCTCGCCGAGCACTTCGGCATCGCGCAGGGTCTCGGCGCAGCGCTCGAGCGACGAGGCTTCTACGTCGCTCGCGAGAGCCACGCCAACTACTCGGCGACGCTCCAGGCGATGGCGTCGATCCTCAACGTCGCCTATCTGCCGGAGCTCGTCGTGCAGCCGACGGTGCGCAGACTGACGGCCCTGGTCAAGAACAACCGGCTCGCGCAGATGCTGATCGAACGGGGCTATCGCTTCGTCAGCTACGCCAGCGGCCTGGAGTTGACCGAGTTCAGGCGGGCTCACGCCTACCTCGCGCCGCCTCCCCCGGTGGAGCTGTTCGGCCGGCCGCTCAGAGCGAACGACTTCGAACGCGCGTTGCTCGCCTGGACTCCGTTCGACGGGATGATCCGGAGGAGTCGAGACCTCTCGCCCTACGCCCAGCATCGCGAGCGCATCCTCTTCGCGCTGCGAGACATGCCGCGCCACGCCGACAATCCCGCCCCCACCTTCGTCTTCGCCCATCTTCTCTCGCCGCACGAGCCGTTCGTCTTCGGCGCGAACGGAGAGGACGTCAGCCCGCACGAGCAGAGCTACGACCTCTCCAGGGTGTTCAGGGATCCGGACCTGCCGCCGGACGCGGGCCGAGTCGGCCCGGAGTACGCCCGCCGCTACCGCGAGCAGGCGATCTTCATCGGCCGGCGGGTCGAGCAGACGGTCGACGAGATCCTGGCACGGTCGTCGGAGTCGCCGATCATCATCGTCCTCGGCGACCACGGGCCTCGGGGGTTCACCCCGAACGTCCGACACTCCCGCCTCGCCATCCTCCACGCGCTCCACCTGCCCGAGCGCGAGTACGACGCCTTCTATCCCGCGATCACCCCGGTCAACGCCATGCGGCTCGTCCTCAACCGCTACTTCGGCGAGCGGCTCCCCTTGCTCCCCGACGAGAGCTTTCGAACGGATTGGAGCCGCCCGGCGGTCCATGCTCGCGTCGAGACCGGGGCCCGTTGAGCGACCGCGTCGCGGGCAGCCCGGCGGCGGCTGGTGCCGTGCGACTGGCGCGTGGGAGGATCGGGCCGATGCGCACGCGGATGCCGAGATCGGTCTCGAGGCTGCCGGCGGCGATCGCGCTGGCCGCTCTCCTCGCGGTCTCCGCGGTGCCGGCCCAGGAGAGCTCCCCCTTCGGCATCAACGTCCACGCACCGGTGGGCGCGGAGCTCGAGTTCCTCTTCGACAAGGTCGCCGCGGCCGGCATCGGCTGGGTGCGCATCGACTTCGTCTGGGCGTTCGTCGAGCCGCTCGAAGACGTCTACGACTGGTCGCGCTACGACGACATCGTCGCCGCTGCCGAGGCGCGTGGCCTGAAGATCCTCGCCATCATCGCCTACACCCCCGACTGGGCGACCGACGGCCCGCCGATCGCCGGCGTCCCACGCGAGGTCGCCGACTGGGAGGAGTTCTGCTTCCTGGCGGCCGATCGCTACGCCGAGACGATCCACGCCTGGGAGCTGTGGAACGAGCCCAACCTCGACCACTTCTGGGACGGCAGCCGGAGCGAGTACATCGACCTCATCCTGCGGCCGGGCGCCGACGCCCTGCGCGCCGCCGACCCCGACGCCGTCGTCACCGGGCCCGGCCTCGCCCACCTGGTGTCGGGCGACCAGGACTGGTACCGGTGGCTGCTCGACGTGCTGCAACTGGCCGGCGACCGCCTCGACGTCGCCACCCACCACGTCTACGACTCCGACGGCCACGACGACGTCACCGAGAAGCTCGAGGCCGA
>JBPEXA010000413.1:0-3719 GCA_052032135.1 Thermoanaerobaculia bacterium
CGCCGATCCTCAGTCGATCTCCACCTCCAGCCGCACATACCCGGCGACTCCCGGCAGGTCGTGGAACGGGCTCATGCCGACGACGCCGCAGGCGTCGCAGACGCTCGGGTCCTCGTCGAACAGGTTGTTGACGCCGACGGTGAAGGTGCCGTCGTAGCCGGGGATGTCGTAGGCGAAGGCGACGTCGGTGTAGAGGATCGAGTCGAGGGTGCTGCCGGAGTCCTGGAGCATCGAGTCCTCCCACCGGAAGGTCGTGCCGATCGCCCAGCTGTCGCGCCGGTAGTCGACGCGAGCGACCGAACGCCACTCGGGGAACGACCGCTGGAACGTCTCGTTGGTGATGGTGCCGGTGCGGTCGAACGAGGTCAGGGAGCCGTCGGGGTTGAGCGTCAGCTCGGTGTAGTCCTCGAGGTAGGTGGCGGTCATCGCCGCGCTCCAGGCGCCGCCGCTGGTCCAGCCGAAGGCGAGGTCGGCGCCGGACGCCTCGATGCCGCCGATGTTCTGCAGCTGGTTGTCGACCAGGTTGATCAGGCCGCTGCTGGCGCGCTCGACGAGGTCGCAGAAGAACGGGTCGAGGGTGTCGACGCAGGCGGTGACCACCTCGCCGGGGTCGCGACCCTGGACCGCGTCATCGATCTCGAGGGCGTAGTAGTCGACCGACACCGACCAGCCCGAAGCGCCCGTCCGGGTGGGGCTGAAGACGAAGCCGAGCGAGTAGCCGTCCGAGGTCTCGGGGATGAGGGTCGGGTTGCCGGCGGAGATCGCGGAGAGCTGCGGGTTGCGCTGCGCGAAGTCGACCGGCACGCCGAGGGCGGCGCAGTTGGCGATGATGTTCGGCGGCTGCGGCGTGTCGCGGCCGCCGTTGGCGCTGCCGATGACGCCGAGCACGTCGGCGCACGGATCGAGGAAGGTGAAGTCCTCGCGGGCGGCGCCGCCGAACAGCTCGCCGATGCCCGGCGCGCGCAGGCCGGTCGAGACCGAGCCGCGCAGCGAGAACTGGCTGGTCGGCCGGTAGAGCATGCCGACCTTGTAGGTGTCCTCGCCGCCGAAGGTGCTGTAGTCCGAGTAGCGACCGGCGACGTTGAGCTCGAGGTACTCGGCGCCGGGGGAGTCGATCAGCAGCGGGAAGTTGACCTCGGTGTAGAACTCGGTGACGTCGAAGCCGCCGGCGGTGGGCGCCGAGGGGATGCCGGCCGTCTCGCCGCTGGCGGCGATCGGGTCGGGCTGGAACGACCCTTCCTGGTCGCGGTACTCGACGCCGACGGCGAAGCCCGCCTTCGCCTCGTTGCCCATCTCGAACAGGTCGCCGGTGAGGTTGGCGTTGAGGTTCAGCAGCCGCTGATCGCTGAAGTCGCGCTGGGTGTAGGTGACGAAGTCGAGCATCTCGCGGGTGAACGAGCCGGTGCCGTTCGGCCCCTGCCCGCCGAAGAAGTTGAACGGCACGCAGCCGGGCACCTGGGCGCAGACCGCCGGGTCGCCGAGCGCCACCGCCAGCCGGGCGATGTTGTGCGAGTTGAACTTCTGCTGGAAGCCCCGGTTCTCGCCGTAGGTGGCGTTGAGGTCCCAGTTGAAGTTGCGCGAGCCGCTGGCGAACGACCCCTCGACGCTGGCGGTGCCGAGGTAGGTGTCGACGTCCTGCTCGAAGATCCGCGGTCCGGACTCGAGCGGCCGGCGGCCGAAGAACTCGAGGTTGCCGTTGGCGACCGACAGATCGACGCCGAACGGGTTGAAGGGGTTGTCCTTGTGGATGAGGATGTTCTCGGCGATCCGGTTACCGCAGCCGTTGCCGAGGCAGAGCGGCTCGGGCGCGGCCCGGGTGGCCGATTTGCGGTTGGTGTAGGAGACCTTCATGCTGAGGTCGGTCGCCGCGGTCAGCGCGTGGGTCAGCGAGGTGAAGAGGTTCAGCCGGCGGTTGGGCGTCTTCAGGAAGTTGAAGCCCTGGCCGTTGTAGTTGAAACGGTCGGCGCTGGTGAAGGGGTGGAAGTCGTCGCCGTTGCCGGGATCGTCGGCGTTGAACGTCGGCACGTTGTTGCCGCCGTCGTTCAGCACGCCGTCGTTGAGGGTGATGCTGGCGAAGTCGAAGTTGGGGCCGAGGATGAAGCGCCCCTGGGGGGTGAACGACGAGCACAGCGTGCCGGGCACGTCACAGCTGGTGGCGAACGGGTTGGGGAACGCCGACTGCGCCCGATCGGAGGTCTTGACCCCGCCCTCCTCGAAGAAGGAGGCGCTGAAGATGAGGCTGGTGTCGGCGGTGCCGCCGCCCCACAGGCCGCTGACCTCGGTGCCGACCCCGTCGCCCTCGCTCAGGAACTGGCCGTACTGCACGCCGAGCTCCATCCCCTCGAACCGCTTGCGGGTGAGGATGTTGACCACGCCGCCGATGGCGTCGGAGCCGTAGATGGCGGACGCGCCGTCCTGGAGCACCTCGACGCTCTGGACCATGTTGGAGGGGAGGCTGTTGAGGTCGACGGCGGCGGCGACGCCGGAGGCCGACGCGCCGGGGATCCAGCGCTTGCCGTCGACCAGCACCAGGGTGCGCTTGGCGCCGATGTTGCGCAGCGAGAGCTGGATCGCCCCCGCGCCGATGCCGTTGCCGTCCTGCGGGAAGCCCGAGTTGCCGGGCACGTTGAAGCGGGAGTTGATCGCCGAGCCCATGCTCGGGATCTGCTGCAGCGTCCTGCCGAGGTTGGTGAGACCGGAAGCCTTCAGGCTCTCCTCGTTGAGCTCGAGCAGCGGCGCCCGCTGGTAGAGGGGGTTCGTCGCGATGCGGGAGCCGGTGACGACGATGGTGTCCGACACCAGCTCGCCGATTTCCTCTGCGGCGTCGGCCGCCTCCTCGGCCGCCTCCTCGGCGGCTTCTGCGGTGTCTTCGGCCTCGTCCTGGGCGACGGCGACGCCGGCGAAGAGGATCAGGCCAACAGCGGACCAAGCGAGCATTCGAGTCACGACGGCTCTCCTTTCGGTAGCAAAAGGGAGGCTCGCGTGCCCGACAGCCGAGACGAGAACCGCCCCACTGCACTGTGGATGTTGCATCGGACTATAGCAGCGGCCAGGCGGGCGTCGGCCGCGGCGTCCGGTCAGCCGTCGGAGGGCGGGGGGAGCTCCTCGACCCGCACCCGCCGTCGACGCCGCACCCGCTCCGGCACCAGGTGCCGCATCGAGCTGAGCTTGCCGAAGCAGAGCAGACGGTCGCCCCCCTGCAGGTCGCGGCTGCTGCGCGGGTTGGGGACGACCTTGCCGGCGCGGTGGAGGCTCAGCACGTTGATGTCCTTGTCGCGCAGCCCCGACTCGGCGATCGTCTTGCCGACGTATTCCGAGCTCGCGGGGATGTGGAGCTCGGCGACGCCGTACCCCTGGCTCACCGTCAGCCGCTGGCGGACGTCGATCTCCGGGAAGCTCACCTGGCCGGCGATGTAGTCGATGACGGCGCCGGCGACGTCGAGGCGAGTGGCCCCCTCGATCCCCTCGAGGCCGGGGGAGGAGTTGATCTCGAGCACCGCCGGTCCGTCGTTGCTCTCGAGCATGTCGACGCCGGCGATGCGCAGGCCCATGATCTGGGCGGCGCGCACCGCGGTCCTGGCGTAGGTCTCGTCGAGCTCGACCGCCTCGGTCTTGCCGCCGCGGTGGACGTTGCTGCGGAACTCGTCGCCCTGGGCGACGCGGCGCATGGCGGCGACGACGCGGTCGCCGACCACGAAGGCGCGCAGGTCCTTCCCCTT
>JBPEXA010000414.1:0-3988 GCA_052032135.1 Thermoanaerobaculia bacterium
CCCGCCGACCAGCCACACCTCGGCGCCCTGCGACGCGGCGATCCGCTCGACCGCCGCCAGGGCCGCGCGCAGCGCCGCCGGCAGTCGTCGCTCGAGCCGCTCTCGGAGCTCGCCCGCCAACGGTCAGCCGGCGTCCTGGCGATGGACCTTGCCGGGGCCGACGATCTGTTCGATGGAGCGCACCAGCTCGGGGTGGTAGCGCACCTTGAACCGCTCCGGCGGCTCGATGCGCACCGCCCCCTCCTCGACCGCGACGCGGAAGACGACCGGCACCGGTCCGGCATGCTCGATCAGCAGATCGCGCAGCTCGACGAGCGACGCGCTCGAGACGTCCTGACCGAGCTCCACCTCGAGAGCGGTCACCAGCTCCTCCTTCGCCTGCTCGAGCGACACGATCTCTTCGACGGTGAGCTCGACACCGGCGCCGCGGTCGCGCGCCGTCCCCTTGACGAGCACGATCGCGTCCTCGATCAGCAGGTCGCCGAAGCGCTCGCACTGGTCGGCGAAGAGGGCGACGGGCACCGACCCCTCGACGTCCTCGAGCAGGAAGCGCGCCATCAACCGGCCGGCGTTGGGGCCGCTGCGGATCTTCGTCTTGCGCACGCCCGAGACGATGCCGCCGACCGTGACGCTGCGCTCGCCGTTGGTGCCGAGGTGGCCGGTCGAGACGCAGGAGAGGGCCGCCAGCTGTCCCTGGTACTCGCTCAGCGGGTTGCCGGTCAGGTAGAAGCCGAGGCTCTCCTTCTCCCAGCGCAGCCGATCGCGATCGCTCCACGGCGGCACCGAGTCGTCCGGCTGCGGATCGGGGATCTCGTCGCCGCCGAACAGGGAGCCCTGGCCGGCCTCGATCTCGCGATGGCGGTGCTGGGCGTGCGCCATGACGCCGTCGGCCATCGCCGCCAGCGCACTGCGCTCGGCGCCGAAGTCGTCGAAGGCCCCCGCCTTGATCAGGGCGTCGAACACCTTGCTGTTGAGGGCGCCGGCGTCGACCGAGGTGGCGAAGTGGACGAGGCTCTCGAAGCGGCCGACCCGCCGGCGGGCGGCGAGCACCGCCTCGACGGCGCTCTCCCCCACCCCTTTCACGGCACCGAGCCCGAAGCGGATCGCGTCTCCGACGGCGGTGAACGACCAGGCGCTCTCGTTGACCGACGGCGGCAGCACCGGGATCCCCATGCCCCGGCACTCGCGGATGTACTTCGGAACGTTGTCCTTGGTCGACATCTCGGACGACAGCATGGCGGCCATGAAGGCGACCGGATGGTGCGCCTTGAGGTAGGCGGTCTTGTACGCGAGCATCGCGTAGGCGACCGAGTGGCTCTTGTTGAAGCCGTAGCCGGCGAACGGAGCGATGTAGTCCCAGAGCTGCTTCGCCTTCGGGCGCGGGACCCCCTTGGCGACGGCACCGTCGACGAACTTGTCGCGCTGCTTCTCCATCACCGAGGCGATCTTCTTGCCCATCGCCTTGCGCAGCACGTCGCCCTCGCCCATGGTGAAGCCGGCGATCTCCTGGGCGATGCGCATCACCTGCTCCTGATAGACGATGATGCCGTAGGTCTCCTCGAGGATCGGCTCGAGCTCCGGCAGCAGGTAGCGCGGCTTGCGCTTCCCCTGCTTGCACTCGACGAACTGCTGGACGGTGCCCCCCTCGAGCGCGCCCGGCCGGTAGAGGGCGTTCAGCGCCGCGAGGTCTTCGAAGCGCGACGGCTGCACTTTGCGCAGCAGGTCGCGCATGCCGCCCGACTCGAACTGGAAGATGCCGCTGGTGCGCGCCTCGCAGAACAGCCGGTAGGTCTCCTCGTCGTCGAGCGGGATCTCGTCGAGGTCGAGCTCGACCCCCTGGTGGGCGAGCATCCGGCAGGTGTCGTCGATCACCGTCAGGGTGCGGAGGCCGAGGAAGTCCATCTTCAGCAGACCGAGGTCCTCGATGACGTCCTTGTCCCACTGGGTGACGACCTCGTCCTTGTTGGTCTTGTAGAGGGGGGCGAGCTCGTCGATCGGCCGCGGCGTGATCACGACGCCGGCGGCGTGCAGCGACGCGTGGCGGGTCAGCCCCTCCAGCCGGCCGCCGATCTCCAGGATCTCCGCGACCTCCGGATCGGACGCCTTCTCCTCCTGCAGCGCCGGCTCCGACTCGACGGCGTCGGCGAGCGACTTCGTCATGTCGGGCACCAGCTTGGCGATGCGGTCGACCTTGCCGTAGGGGACGCCGAGGACGCGGCCGACGTCGCGGATGACCGCCTTCGCCCCGAGGGTGCCGAAGGTGATGATCTGCGCCACCTTGTCGCGGCCGTACTTCTCGCTGACGTACTGGATGATCTCGCCCCGCCGGCGCATGCAGAAGTCGATGTCGATGTCGGGCAGCGAGATCCGCTCCGGGTTGAGGAAGCGCTCGAAGAAGAGGCCGTACTGCAGCGGGTCGATGTCGGTGATCCGCAGCACGTAGGCGACCAGCGAGCCGGCCGCCGACCCGCGGCCCGGGCCGACCGGCACCCCCTCCTCCATCGCGTGGCGGACGAAGTCCCAGACGACGAGGAAGTACCCCTCGAACCCCATGCGGCGGATGACCGCCAGCTCCGACTCCAGTCGCTCGCGGTAGAGCGCGGGGCCGAACTCGGCGAGCACCGGCGAGCCGCGCCGTCGCAGCTCCTCGAGCCGCCGTTCGAGGCCGGCGTTGGCGACCTCGTCGAGATACGACTGCAGGGTGTGGCCGGCGGGGACGGGAAACTCCGGCAGGTGGAAGGAGTCGGTGTCGATCTCGACGTCGCAGCGCTCGGCGATCGCGACGGTGTTCTCGATCGCCCGGCGGTCGTCCGGGAAGCGCGCGACGATCTCGGCGGCGCTCTTGAGATAGAACTCGTCGGAGGCGTAGCGCAGCCGGTCGGTGTCGGCGACGTTGCGCTGGGTGCCGATGCACAGCAGCACGTCGTGAGCGCGCGCGTCGTCCTTCTCGAGATAGTGGCAGTCGTTGGTCACCACCATCTCGAGCCCCTGGCGCCGGGCGATGCCGCGCAGGGCGTCGTTGGCCGCCTGCTGCTCGGGGATGCCGTGGTCCTGCAGCTCGAGGAAGTAGTGCTCGGGACCGAAGATGTCGACGTACTCGCGCACCACCGACTCCGCCTCGTCGACGCGGCCGGCGGTGATCCGCTCGTTGACCTCGCCCTTGAGGCAGGCGGAGAGGCAGATCAGCCCCTCCGAGTGCTCGCGCAGCAGCTGATGGTCGATGCGCGGCTTGTAGTAGAAGCCCTCGAGGTAGGAGCTCGACGTCAGCTTGATGAGGTTGCGGAAGCCGGTGGCGTTCTCGGCCAGCAGCACCAGGTGGTTGTTGCTGCGGCGCTCCGCGTCGCGGTCGAGGCGGCTCCCCTGCGCGACGTAGGCCTCGATGCCGAGGATCGGCCGGACCCCCTTCCGGCGCGCCTGCTGGTAGAACTCGATGGCGCCGAACAGGTTGCCGTGGTCGGTGAGCGCCACCGCCGGCATCCCTTCCGCCTTGGCGCGCTCGAGCACCGCCGCGAGGCGGTTGGCCCCGTCGAGCAAGCTGTACTGGCTGTGAAGGTGAAGGTGGGCGAAGTCCGACATTCGAAGCCGATGGCAGCGTATCAGAGGGGGTCTGGGCCGCCGGTCAGCCGTCGGCCGGCCGATCGGCGGCCGCGGGAGGCTCTGCGTCCTCCTCTCCGTCGCCGCGGACCTCCGCCTGGCGGTAGATGCGCGACGAGCGATAGAGGTCGACCCAGTGGCGGGCGAAGACCTGGATGGCGGCGGCCACCGGCACCGCGATCAGCAGGCCGACGAAGCCGAACAGGCTGCCGCCGGCGATCACCGCCAGCAGCACCCAGACCGGATGCAGGTTGACGCTCTTGCTGAGGATGCGGGGGCTCAGCACCGTCCCCTCGAGCAGCTGAGCGCCGCTGAACACGGCGATCACGCCGAGCACCATCAGCCAGCTCTGGTGCTCCGCCCAGCAGAGCAGGATCGCCGGGACCAGCCCGAC
>JBPEXA010000415.1:0-2393 GCA_052032135.1 Thermoanaerobaculia bacterium
CGGCGGTCACCTCGAGCCCCCAGCTCCGAGGCTCCACCGCTTCGACCGGATGCGAGAAGGCGACCTCGACGCCCGCCTCCTCGACGAGCGCGCCCAGCACCTCCAGCAGCTCCTCCTTGGAGTACTCCTCGCGATCGAGGCCGCCCCACTCACCGAGATCGACCGCCTGCGTGAGCACCATCTTGCGCCGCGGGTAGTGCAGCAGGCTGCCGCCCAGATCGGCCTCGCGCTCGAGGATCGCGAAGCGCAGCCCGAGCGTCGTCGCCTCCAGCGCCGCGGCCAGCCCCGACGGACCGGCGCCGACGATCACCAGATCGAGCACGTCGGTCGAGCGCGGACCCCCCGCGCGCTGAGCGGCGATCGCGCGCACCGCCTCGCGTCCCTGCCGGCAGGCGTTGCGCACCAGCGCGAGCCCGCCGAGCTCGCCGGCGATGTAGACCCCCGGCACCGTCGTCTGGAAGCGCTCGTCGAGCAGGGGGATGTCGCGGCGCCCCTTCATGTCGCCGAGCCCGACCTCGATGGCGCCGACCGGGCAGGCGATCTCGCACTGGCCGTGGCCGACGCAGCGCAGGCCGTTGATCACCACCGCGGTGCCGGCGACCACCCCGAGCGGGTCCCCTTCGGGACACGCCTCGACGCAGGCGCCGCAGCCGATGCACTTGAGGGCGTCGATGAAGGGGTACTGCGCCGTCGGACGGTCGATCCCGAGCTCCGCCGCCTCCGCCTTGCGCTGCCGCGCCTGCGAGGTTCGGCGCTGGAAGGCGACCGCGTACGGCAGCACCACCAGCGCGACGACGGCCGCGGCCAGCGACCAGATGACGCCCGGTTCACCCATCGTCACAGACGGTAGCCGAAACCGGCGAGCACCCGCTGCCCTTCCAGCACCTCACCGGACAGCGACTCGACCTCGAGGCGCCCGTAGAGCGCACCGGGAAGCTCGAACCAGCCGCCGAGGCGGATCCAGACCGTCTCGCGGTCCTCGAAGCCGAGCAGCGGGTCCTCGATCACCCTCGACCCCGCGGTCAGCCGCAGCCGGTGGCCGCCGCGCAGCCGCTTGCCGACCGACAGGCGGGCGGTGACGCCGTCGCCACCGGTGCCGGTGAAGCTGAGCAGGTCGAGGCCGACGCTCCAGCGACGGCCGAACAGATCGTGGTGGGCGACCCCGATCCCCGCCGAGGTCTGGTCCTCGTCGCTGCCGTCCTTCTCGCGGAGCCCGGCCGACAGCGACACGTTGAGGCCCCCGGGGCGGCCGATGGTCCACCGCGCGCGGAGGCCCTGTCGGCGACTCTCGTCGAACAGCTCCTCGGGGATGAAGCGGGTGTCCTCGGTGCGGTAGCGCTCGAAGCGGGAATACGACAGCGAGAGGCGGTTGCGGTCCGAGACCCTGCCGATCAGGTTGGCGAAGAGCGTCGAGAGCTGCGAGCTGCCGCCGCTCGCCGCCTCGCGCCAGCCGTTGTTGAGATCGAACTCCGCGCGCTGGTAGAAGGTCCAACGCCCACGGCCGAGCCGCGATTGCAGGGCGACGTACTCCCGGCTGACGTCGATCTCGCCGTCCTCGCGCACGCCGGCGACCACCACCTCGCGGCGCGGGCCGGGGCCGCTCGACGCCCACCGCGCCAGCACGCCGTAGCTGGTCTTCGCCGAGTCGATGCCGAGCTCGGAGAGATCGGCCGGGGAGCCGCCGAAGACGCCGAGGTGGAAGCCGCCGGCGATCCGGCTCTCGAACGCGACGCCGTCGAGGGTGCCGACGCCGGCGTAGCTACCGAGGCGCAGGCGGCCGAGGCGCAGCGAGAAGCGCCCTTCCGGCGGCTCCCACGCGAGGGAGAGCTCGTAGAGCCGGTCGCGGGTCTCGCTGCGCGTCGTGCCGTCGGCGCGCACCACGCGGTCGAGGCTCCGCGTCGATCCGCGCAGCCGCAGGTGGACCGGGGCGCCGCCGAGGTTGCGGCCCCGCAGGTTCACGCGGCCGGCGGTGCGGTCGTAGTCGCGGTCGAAGCCGGAGTCGTCGGTGTACTGCTCGAAGTCGATCGAGAAGCTGCCGCCGAAGTCGGGGCGCAGCCGACGGCGCTCCGGCGCTTCGGAAGAGTAGTCGGGCGCCTGGGCGCTCGCCGTGGAGGCCGGTCGGTCGCCGCCGCGTCGGGCGAGCGCCGTCTCCGGCACCCGCCACAGGACGCGGTCGCCGGGCGCCGGATCGACCGTGCTCTCGAGCACGCGGCAGGAGGCCGAATGCGCGGCGACGTAGGCGACCTCGAGCCGCGCCGTCACCTCGCCGTCGCGCACCACTTCGAGCACCGTTCCGGGGGCGAGGCCGAGGCGGGAGCCCCCTTCGACGTAGACGCGGTCGGCGGAGCGGTAGGCGACCTCGAGCTCGACGGTCGACGCCGCCGCCGACCCGG
>JBPEXA010000416.1:0-5447 GCA_052032135.1 Thermoanaerobaculia bacterium
GGTGAGTATACCCGCGCTCGCGGTGGTCGGTACCGCCGCCGCGGTGCCGTACAATCCGGCGGCGACCCGCGTCGCCGCCATCCATGACCATCGTTCAAGCGATCGCCCTCGGCATCGTTCAGGGGGTCACCGAGTTCCTTCCGGTGAGCTCGTCGGCCCACCTCATCCTCGCCTCGAGGATCGTCGGCTGGCCCGATCAGGGACTGCTCTTCGACATGGCCGCGCACTCCGGATCGCTGGTGGCGATCATGGTCTACCTGCGCAAGGAGATCGTCGCCCTCGGCGGCGCGATCCCCGACCTCGTCGGCGGACGCCGCACCGAGCGGGCGCGGCTGCTCGGGCAGGTGGTGGTGGCGACCGTGCCGGTGGTGATCGCCGGCGTCCTGCTCCAGGATTTCGTCGCCGGTGCCGGGCGCAGCCTGCTGACGCTCGGCGTCACGTCGATCGTCTTCGGAGTGCTGCTCTATCTGGCCGACCTGCGACGGCACGCGGCGGGTCGGGAGGGCCCGATGCGGTGGTCGACGGCGGTGCAGGTCGGTGTCGCGCAGGCGTTCGCCGTGATCCCCGGGACCTCGCGCTCGGGCGTCACCATGACCGCCGGCCTGTTCGCCGGCATGTCGCGGCGCGAGGCGGCTCGCTTCTCGTTCCTGCTGGCGATTCCGGTCGGCCTCGTCGTAGCGGTCAAGGACGTCTGGGACTTCGGCCGGCACGGCGTCGAGGTGGTCGCGCTGCCGGCGCTGGCGGCGGGGTTCCTGAGCGCGGCGGTCGCCGCCTGGCTGGCGATCGACTGGCTCCTGCGCTGGCTGCGGTCGCGCGGCTTCCGCGGCTTCGCGATCTACCGGGTGGTGCTCGGAGCCGTGCTGCTGGTCGCCGCCCTCCTCTGAACCCGCCACCCCCACCGACGTACCTCGGGGCGGATACCGACCGTGGAATCGACCGACCAGGAGCTGATCTCGCAGGCCCTCGCCGGTGCCGAGGAGGGGTACCGGGGGCTGGTCGAGCGCTACCAGCAGCCGGTCGTCAGCCTGGTGCGGAGGATCGTGCACGATCCCGCCTGGGCGGAAGACCTCGCTCAGGAGGCCTTCGTCAAGGCGTTCCGGGCCCTCGCCAGCTTTCAGGCCGGTCGCAAGTTCTCCAGCTGGCTGTTCAAGATCGCCCACAACACCGCCATCGACGCGCTGCGCCGCCGTCGCCTCGACACCGTGCCGCTGACCGGCGCGGACCCCGACCAGGGGGCGCTGCTCGACGTCCTCCCCGACACCGACGAGGCTTCGCCCTCGCGGTCGCTGCGCAGTCGAGAGCTCGGCGTCGCCATCGCGGCGGCGATCGCCGGGCTCCGGCCCGAGTACCGCAGCGCCATCGAGCTCCGCTTCCTGCGCGGCCTCGCCTACGAGGAGATCGCCGACATCATGGACCTGCCGCTGGGGACCGTGAAGACCCACCTCCACCGCGCGCGCAAGGCGCTGATGGAGCGGTTGGCCGAGGAGGGGTGGACGCCCGAACCGTGACGAAACTCGGGATGGCAGAATGCCGTAGGGTGCAATGAGGAGCGACGCGTGAGCGACAGTCGGCACAGCAGCGACGATCGTGGCCTCCGGCGGTGGCTGGAGGCGGAACGGCGCGACGACACCGTCGGCGCCGAGGCGGCGCTGTCGACCCTGCTCGGCGACGTCCTGCCGGCGGTCGAGGTGGCGCCCGATTTCGCTTCGCGGGTGCTGGCGGCGAGCGGTGTCGGCAGCTGGTGGCGGCGGCATTCGTGGCTGTGGCGGGCGGCGCTCGTCGGCTGGCTGGTCGCCGGCTTCGCGGCGCTGTCGGCGGTGACCGGCCTGGGCGTCGCTCTCGCTCGCTCGGGCCAGGCGGTGCCGCTCGCAGGCCGCGCGCTGGTGGCGGCGGCGAGGGGGCTCGGGGAGCTGCTGGTCGGCGTCGACGGCGCGATGCTCGCCAGCCGCGCGATGACCGAACTGTTGTCGCAGCCGGCGGCGATGATGTTCCTGATGATCTGCGCGGTCGCGACACTCGCGGCCGCGCGGGGGCTGACCCTGGTGGTCGCTCCCGACCGGAGGCACCACCATGCGTGACCGATCCCGATGGACGCTGCTGCTGGGGGTCGCTGCGGCGGCCGTTCTGCTGGCGGCGGCGACGCCGTCCGAGCTGGTCGAGCTCAAGTCGACCCTCGAGGAGAGCTTCACCCTCCTGCCGCTGAGCGACGGCGTGCTGTTGCAGCCGCTGGACCCGGACGGCGGACCGCGGGCGATCGAGGTGAGCGGCGCCGGCGTCGCCCTCGACGGCGTCCCGGCGGGGAGCGACGAGGTGCGGGCGAGGCTCGGCGAAGCGGCGGAGGCGGTGCTCGAGCTGGCGGCGCTGCCGCGGAGCGAGCGGACGGCTGTGCTCGACGGCACGGCGGAGACGCTGGCGGCGGAAGAGGCGGCGGCCGCGGCCGAAGCGCTCGCCGCGGAGGCGGAGATCGTCGAGGCGGGGGAGGCGGAGCCGTCGCCCGGGGTGGCGCCGACGCCGCCGGAGCGGCCGCGGCGGCCCGAGCGGCCCGAGCGCCCGCGGCGACCGCGCACCCACTCCGGGGACACCGTCGTCGTCGCCCGCAGCATGACGGTCGAGGCGGGCGAGACGACCGAGGACATCGTCGTCGTCGGCGGATTCCTCAAGATCCGCGGCATGGTCGACGGCGACGCCCTGGTGATGGGCGGCAGCGCCACCGTCGAGGGCCACGTCACCGGCGACGTGGTGGCGATCGGCGGTCCGGTGCGGCTCGAGGACGGCGCGCACGTCGAAGGGGACGTCTCGAGCGTCGGCTCCGAGGTCTACCAGGACCGCGGCGCCCGCGTCGACGGCGAGATCGAGCAGGTCCGCTTCGAGGGCGACCTCTCGTTCCCCTTCTGGACGCGGTGGGGGGAGTGGCGGAACGCCCCCTACCACGACTTCGATTTCAGCCCCTGGGGGTGGTGGAGCGGTCTCGGCTGGAAGCTGATCCGGCTGCTGTTCCTCGCCGCGCTGGCGTGGGTGGCGCTGCTGATCTTCCGCCGCCCGATCGACCGCATGGAGCGCCGCCTCGCCGCCGAGCCCTGGAAGACCGGGCTGGTCGGGCTGCTGGCGGTCGCTCTCTTCGTCCCCAGCCTGGTGCTGCTGTGCGTCTTCCTGGCGATCTCGATCATCGGCATCCCGCTGCTGATCGTGGTGCCGTTCGGCATCCTCGCCCTCGTCGTCGTCGCCTTCCTCGGCTTCGTCGCCGTCGCCGGCAGGATCGGCGGCTGGCTCGGACGGCGCTTCGGGTGGGAGCTCGGCAGCCCCTTCTGGGTGGTGCTGCTCGGCCTGACGGCGATCGTCTCGCTGTCGATCGTCGGCCGCCTGCTCGATTTCGGGATCGCGCCGCTGCGCTTCGTCGCCGGGCTGTTCCTCTTCTTCGGTGGGCTGGTCTGGTTCACCAGCTGGGTGTTCGGCATCGGCGCCGCCGTGCTGACCCGCTTCGGCACCGCGGCGAGCTGGAGCCGGGCCGACGACCTCGTCGCGCCGCTGCCGCCGATCCCCGGCGAGACGCCACCGTCCGAACCGCCGACCGATCTCGACGACCGGCCGCCGATTCCCGAGCCCGACGAGGACGAGTAGAGCGGCCACCGCGGGTCGGTGAGGGCGGCGTCGCGCCGGCGCCGCGCCGGCGAGACCCCGTCCGGCGGTGTGCCAAAATGGCCGCTCCATGGCGGACGCACCGACCATCCTGGTGATCGACGACGAGACCGGCTCGCGCGAGTCGATGGCGCTGGCGGTCGAGAAGATCGGTCTCGGCGTGGCGTCCTTCGACGACGCCCGCGAGGCGCTCGACCACCTCGACCGCAACCCGGGAGCGGCGATCGCGATCTGCGATCTTCGGATGCCGGGGATGGACGGCCTGGAGTTCCTGCAGGTGGTGCGCGAGAAGGCGCTCGACCTCGGGGTGATCCTGGTGACCGGCTACGGCTCGATCGAGTCGGCGGTCGAGGCGATGCAGGTCGGCGCCGACGACTACCTGACCAAGCCGATCGACCTCTACGAGCTGCGCAAGCGGGTGACCAACCTGCTCGAGAACCGGCAGTTGAAGGCGGAGGTGACCACCCTGCGCCGGATGCTCGACAAGCGCTACGGCTTCGACGCGATCATCGGGCGGTCGGCGCCGATGGAGCACCTGTTCGAGCAGATGCAGCTCGTCGCGCCGACCCGCTCGACGGTGTTGATCGCCGGCGAGAGCGGCACCGGCAAGGAGCTGGTCGCCAACGCCCTCCACCTCGCCAGCCCCCGCCGCGAGCAGCGCTTCCTCGCCCTCAACTGTGGCGCGATCCCGTCCGACATCCTGGAGAGCGAGCTGTTCGGGCACGAGAAGGGGTCGTTCACCGGCGCCACCGGCCGCAAGATCGGCAAGTTCGAGCTGGCGCACCGCGGCACTCTCTTTCTCGACGAGATCAGCGAGCTCTACCCGGAGCTGCAGGTCAAGCTGCTGCGGGTGCTCGAGGAGCGCAGCTTCATGCGGGTCGGGGGGAGCGACCTGCTGGAGGTCGACTTCCGCCTCATCGCGGCGACCAACCGCAACCTCGACCGCCTGGTCGCCGACGGCGGCTTCCGCGAGGACCTGCTCTACCGGTTGAAGGTCGTCACCCTGCGGATCCCGCCGCTGCGCGAGCGCGCCGACGACATCCCGCTGCTCGCCGAGCACTTCCTGGAGCGCTTCTGCGCCGAGCACGGCCGGCCGCCGAAGACGCTCGGCGCCGGCGCGCTCGAGCTGCTGCAGGAGGCGCCCTGGCCCGGCAACGTGCGCGAGCTCAAGAACCTCATCGAGTCGCTGGTCATCTTCCACCAGGGGGAGGTGATCGAGCGCTCCGATCTGCCGGCCGACCTGCGGTTGGCGACCCCGCGGTCGGGAGGGCGCATCCAGGACCCGGCGGGCGGCGTGCGGACGATGGCGGAGATCGAGCGCCAGGCGATCCTCGAGACCCTCGAGCTGTTCGACGGCCATCGGGCGAAGACCGCCAAGGCGCTCGGCATCGGCCTGCGCACGCTGCAGCGCAAGCTCAAGGAGTACCGGCGGGTGGAGGTGGAAGAGGCGGAGGAGGAGCCGGTCGAGGCGTGATGTCGCCCGCCATCGCGGCGAGCATCTCGCGCACCGCCTCCGTCATCCCGACGAGCACCGCCCGCGCCACCAGCGCGTGGCCGATGTTGAGCTCCTCGATCGCCTCGACGGCGGCGATCGCCGTCACGTTGGCGACCGTCAGGCCGTGGCCGGCGTAGACCGCGCGGCCGAGCCTCCGGCCGTCGTCGGCCGCCCGCCGCACCGCCGTCAGCTCGCGCTCGATCGCCCCGTCGTCGCCGTCGAGGCAGGCGCGGCTGTAGCGGTCGGTGTTGATCTCGAAGCCGCCGACCGCCGACCCGATCGCGGCAAGTCGCTCGATCTGCCGCGGATCGGGATC
>JBPEXA010000417.1:0-3772 GCA_052032135.1 Thermoanaerobaculia bacterium
CGCGCGCGCGCTCCAGCCAGTCGCGGTCGGCGACGATGTTCGCCACCCGGAAGGTCGGCAGCCCCGCCTGCTTGGTGCCGAGCAGATCGCCCGGCCCCCGGATGTCGAGGTCGGCCTCGGCGATGCGGAAGCCGTCGGTGGTCGATCCGAACACCTCGAGGCGTCGCTCCGCCGGCTCGGTGAGCGGACCATGGATCGCCACGCAGGTCGACCGGGCCGCCCCGCGGCCGACCCGCCCGCGCAACTGGTGCAGCTGGGAGAGGCCGAAGCGCTCGGCGCTCTCGATGACCATGATGCTGGCGGTGGGGACGTCGATGCCGACCTCGATGATGGTGGTGGCGATCAGCACCCGCAGCTCGCCGGCGGCGAAGCGGAGAATCTCCCGATCCCGGTCCTCGATCGGAGAGCGACCGTGGATGATGGCGCTGGGGTGCCCTTCGAGGTAGCCGCGCAGCCGCTCGCCCATCGCCTCGATCGACAGCGCACGGACCGCGTCGCTCTCCTCGATCAGCGGAAAGACGACGTACGCCTGCTCCCCCTCGGCGAGCCGGCGGCGCAGCCAGCGATAGACCTCCCCGCGCTCGCTCTCGTCGACCACGCGGGTGGTGATCGGCGAGCGGCCGGGGGGCAGCTCGTCGATCACCGACAGCGCGAGGTCGCCATAGACGGTGAGGGCGAGGGAGCGCGGGATCGGGGTCGCCGTCATCACCAGCACGTCGGGGCGGTCCCCCTTGCGCTGCAGCAGCTCCCGCTGCGAGACGCCGAAACGATGCTGCTCGTCGATCACCGCCAGCCCGAGGCGCCGGAACTCGACCGATTCCTGGATCAAGGCGTGGGTGCCGACGACCAGTTGGATCCGGCCGCGCGCGAGGTCCCGCCGCAACAGCGCGCGCTGCTCGCTCGAGCCGGTCAACAGGCCGATGCGGTAGCGATCGCTGAGCAGGCCGCGGAGGCTGCGGAAGTGCTGTTCCGCCAGCAGCTCCGTCGGCGCCATGAAGCAGCACTGCAGCCCGCTCTCCATCGCCGCCACCGCGGCGAGTGCGGCGACGATCGTCTTGCCGCTGCCGACGTCCCCCTGCACCAGCCGCAGCATCGGGTGGGGACTGGCGAGATCGTCGACGATCTCCTTGACCACGCGCCTCTGGGCGCCGGTGAGACGGAACGGGAGGATGTCGCGGACGATCTCCCGCAGGCGGTCGTCGATCCTGTATTCGTGGGCCTTCTCGACCCGCACCTCCCGCGCGCGCAGCAGCGCCAGCTCCAGCTGGAGCTCGAGGAGCTCACCGTAGATCAGCCGCCGATGACCGGCGCTGCGACGCGCGTTGAGCCGCTCGGCGTCGGCCTCGGCCGGCGGCCGATGCACCTCGCGCAGCGCCTCCGGCAGAGGGATCAGCCGGTGTCGCTCGAGCATCGTGGCCGGCAGGCGGTCGGGGAGCAGGGCGTCGAGATCGAGCTGATCGAGCAGGTCGGCGAGGAGATGTCGCAGCGCGATGCTGCCCAACTTGCCGATGCTCGGATAGACGGGCACGATCCGCCCGCCGTGCAGGGCGCCGTCGGGCTGCTCGCAGGTCGGGTTGCTCATCTCCCAGCCGCCCCCCCGGCGGCGCACCGCGCCGTGCACGAGGTACGGCGCCCCCTCTTCCACCTGGGATCGAAGGTAGGGGCGGTTGAACCAGACGACCGGCATCGATCCGGTGGCGTCGTCGAGCCAGCCGCGCACCATCTTCAACCGACGGTTGCGCACCCGGATGTCGCGCAGCCCGCGCAGGGTCCCCTCGACGGTGTAGCTGCCGTCGGCGTCGATACCTTCGATCGTCACCACCTGCCGTCGATCCTCGTAGCGCAGCGGCAGGTGGAACAGCAGATCGAGCACCCGACCGTAGCCGGCGGCGGCGAGCGCCCGGCTACGGGCCGGACCGATGCCGCGAAGCTCGTCGAGCGGTGTCTGGAGGTCGATCGTCAAGACGCCGCCGGCTCGGAAAGGCGCCTATCCGTTGCGGCCGCCGACCTCGAAGACGAACTCGACCAGGCCGAAGCGGAGCTTGTCGCCGTGCTCGATCTGCTCCGGCACGGCGGTGCGCAGCCGCCGGCCGTTGACGAACGTGCCGTTGAGGGTACCGATCTCCTCGGTGAGGTAGATCTCCCCCTCGTCCCGCAGGATCCTCGCGTGGCGGCGGCTGCTCGAGCGCTCGGTATCGAGCGTGCTGAGGTCGAGCTCCGGCTCGATGCCGGTCACCGGATCGATCCGCCCGATGGTCGCGGTCTTGGCGAGGTCGATCTGGTACTCGACCCCGCTGGCGGTATGGCGCAGGCGGCAGAGGTAGGAATCGGCATCGACCCGCGTCGTCATCAGCGCCGGATCTTCGCTGCGCAGCGCGGCGTGGTCGAAGTACTCGTCCGCCTCGCGCACGCGGCGCGACAACTTGCGCATGATGCGGACGCCGATCTCGGGATTGCGGCGCAGCATGCGGTCGAACAGGGCGCCGTTGATCTCGATCAGCGTGGTGTCCTCGAGGGCGCGGGCGGTCGCCGAGCGGGGCAGCTCCTCGAGCAGCGACATCTCGCCGAAGAAGTCCCCCTTCTCGAGCACCGCCATCTGCAGCCGCTCGTTCGCCACCGTGCGGAGGATCTCCACCTTTCCCTCGTGGATGACGTACATCTCGGTCCCGAGATCGCCCTCGCGGAACACGGTGTCGCCCTGCGCGAAGCGCCGAACCGCGTCCTCGGAAGGTGCGCTCTTGCGCTGGACCCCTTCGACCATTGCGTCGCGTAGCCTACCAGCTCCAAACATGTCGGCCTCCCGCCCGTCGAGGGTGCAGACCGCGTGCCAGCCGCCAGCCCGACGTCAGCCCGACGTCAGCCGCAGACGGGACGACGACCCGTCGGCGTCGACGGTCGCGGTGGCGCCGAGCGGCAGCGCGTGGTTCGGCCGGCAGTGGCCGCTCGGACACCCCCAGGCGACCGGCACCGCCTCGCCGACCGCTTCTTGGACCACCCCCAGCACCGCCCCGCCGTTTCCGGGGTGATCGCTCGCCTCCAGCTCGCCGACCACCACGCCCGCGACGCCGTCGAGCGCGCCGGCGAGTCGCAGCTGCTGCAGCAGGCGATCGATCCGGTAGAGCGGCTCACCGGTGTCCTCCAGGAAGAGCACCGACCGGGTGGCGGAGAACGACCACGGGGTGCCGAGCGTGGCGGCGAGCAAGCTCAGGCAGCCGCCCCGCAGCGGCGCGGCGACCTCCTCCCACGCTCCCGATGCGCCCATCAGAGGGACCTCGAGCGGCCAGTGCCCGCCGATCACGGCGTCGAGCGTGTCGCTCTCTGCCGGATCGAGCCCCGCCGCCCACTCGACGCCGACCATCGGGCCGTGCACCGCGATCCAGCCACATCGGCGGACGATCTGATCGAGCAGCGGGGTGACGTCGCTGTAGCCGACGAACCACCGGGGGCGCGCCGCGATCAGCTCCCAGTCGAGCGCCGGCAGGAGCCGCAGGACGCCGTGGCCTCCCCGCGCGAAGAAGACCGCCTCGACGTCGGCGTCGCGCAGCAGCGCCTGCAATCCGCCGAGTCGCTGCTCGTCGTCCCCGGCGAACAGGCCGTCGTCGGCAGTCGAGTTGCCGGCCACCACCGGCCGGTAGCCACGCGCTTCGAGGGCGGCGATCCCCCGCTCGAGCGCGCCGCGGTCGAGCGGGCCCGACAGCGCCGCCACGCCCACCCGGCTCCCGGCCCTCAGCGAGGGCGGGGGCGACGCCGGTGGCGTCAAAGGTCGGAGAGC
>JBPEXA010000418.1:0-2363 GCA_052032135.1 Thermoanaerobaculia bacterium
AGGGCGACGTCGGCGCCCTCGATCTGGCGGCGCGCCATCATCACCGCCAGCTCCTCGGGAGGATCCTCGACGCGGCTCCGCCGCCGGATGCCGGCGGTGTCGACCAGCACCCACCGCTCGCCGTCGCGCTCGATCGTGGTGTCGACCGGGTCGCGCGTGGTGCCCGGCCGCTCGGAGACCAGCATCCGCTCGTCGCCGGCGATGCGGTTCAGCAGCGACGACTTGCCGACGTTGGGCCGACCGACGATCGCCAGCCGCGGGCCGTCGTCGTCGAGCGCAGCGGCCGCCGGCTCGATGCGCTCGGCGACCGCCGCCAGCAGGTCGCCGACCCCGGTGCCGTGCTCCGCCGACAGCAGCACCGTGGTCGCGAGGCCGAGCCGCGCGAACTCGTGCACGTTCTCCTGCGCGCTGCGGGTGTCGGCCTTGTTGACGACCAGCACGGTCGGCTTGCCGGTCCGCCGCAGCCCCTCCCAGATCTCCTCGTCGGCCGGCGTCAGCCCGACCTTGCCGTCGACCACCAGCAGCAGCAGGTCGCTCTCGTCGATCGCCGCCATCACCTGGCGGTTGAGGCCGATCGGGTCCTCTCCGGGCACCAGGCCGCCGGTGTCGATCAGGTGCGCCTCGCGGCCGGCCGCCGGTGAGAAGCGGCCGCTGATCCGGTCGCGGGTGACCCCCGGCTGGTCGTGCACGATCGCCTGCCGGCGACCGACGAGCCGGTTGAAGAGGGTCGACTTGCCGACGTTGGGCCGGCCGACGATGGCGATCGCCGGGGTCGTCATCGCACCGCCCTGCCGGCCTACTCCTGGATCGTCCGGAAGAGCACCCGCCAGCGGTCGGCGTCCTGCTTGAGCTGGTACTTGACGCGGTAGCTCTTGTCGACGTCCTCCGCCAGCAGCTCGCCGCTGCCCAGCGCGTGCATCCGCACGTCCCACACCTCGAGGGTGGTGACGAAGGCGTTGGAGTTGTTCCAGACGTGCGCGTCCTCCACCGTCAGCTCGAGCAGCTCGGGCGCCAGGTAGCGCCCCTGGTCGGCGAGATCGGCGACCAGCTTCTCGACCCGCGCCAGCTCCTTCTCGGCGGCGTAGGGTCGCAGCGACTCGATGTCCCCCGAGCCGTAGGCGGCGGCGAGCTTGGGCAGGAACTCCGAGAGGGCGTCGTCGATCTCCTGCTTGTCGAGCGCGATCTCCTCGGCGCTGGGCGTGCAGGCGCCCGCCACCAGGAGGAGGCTGCAGAGGACGACGGCCGCGGGGCGCGAGCTCACGGCGGCAGTGTACCCCAGGGAATCAGGGGCTCAGCGCCGTGGTCGGCGCCGCCGTCGGCGGCGCCTTCCGCCGTCTCCGGACTCCTGCCGACCGCTGTCGTCGGCGGGCGCCAGGTCGATGAAGCGGCGGCGGACATCGACCTTGCGGATCGTCACCCGCAGCCGGTCGCCGAGCCGATAGACGGTGCCGCCGCGACGGCCGACGAGCCGGTGGCCGGCGGGATCGTAGTCGTAGAAGTCGTCGGTCATGTCGCGCACCGCCACCAGGCCGTCGACGAAGAAGCGCTCGAGCTCGACGAAGAGACCGAACGGCTCGACGCCGGTGATCCGCCCCCAGACGCTTTCCCCCTCGCGATCGGCGAGCAGCCGCACCAGCCGCCAGCGGCGCAGCTCCCGTTCGGCGCGCTCCGCCCGGCGCTCGGTCTCCGAGGTGTGCTCGGCGACCGCCGCCAACCGCTCGCGCTCGTCGGCGGGGAGAGCGCGCGCCCCCGTATCGCGCACCCGCCGCAGCTTGCGATGGACGACGAGGTCGGGATAGCGCCGGATCGGCGAGGTGAAGTGGGTGTAGTGGCGCTCGGCGAGGGCGTAGTGGCCGAGGTTCTGCTCCGAGTAGCGGGCGCGTTGCATCGAGCGCAGGACGAGGGCGGCGACGAACGGCTCTTCGGGGCGACCCGCGAACGCCGCGAGCGCCGCCTGCAGGTGCGACGGGTGCAGCGCCTCGAGGTCGGTGGGGAGGTCGTGCCCGAGCGACGCCAGGATCTCGCGCAGCTCTTCGAGCCGTTGCGGCTTGGGCGCGTCGTGCACCCGATAGAGCGTCGGCTCCTCGTGGCCGTGGAGCTCGCGGGCGACCGCTTCGTTGGCGGCCAGCATGAACTCCTCGATCAGCCGGTGGGCGGCGGTGCGCGGCGTCGGTTCGACCGACACCGGGGCGCCGCTCTCGTCGAGCTCGAGGTGGCCGGTCGGCAGGTCGAAGTCGATCGAGCCCCGCTTCTCTCGCGCGGCCAGGAGCTTCTTCATCAGGGTGTGCGCGTGCCTTAGGAGCCCGAGAACCTCGGGTCCGAACTCCTTCGTGTCTCCATCCTGGGGTTCCTCGAGAAGCCGC
>JBPEXA010000419.1:0-10322 GCA_052032135.1 Thermoanaerobaculia bacterium
ACCGCCGGGCGCTGGCCGTCCCCACCGGGGAAGCCGCCGCCGCCCGGGCCGCCACGACCGCCGCCCCGGCCACCGCCACCGCCCTCCCCCCCGCCGTCGCCGCCACAGGCGGCGATCAGGCCGCAGAGCAGCCAGACGGCCGGGCGCAGGTCGATCGAATCCAATCGCGGCATCACGGTCTCCAGTCGGGTTGCGACGCTAGATCGCCCGCGCGATCCTCCGGGCGAAGCCGGTGAGGTCGTCGATCAGCGAGTAGAGCGTCGGGATGATGATCAGGGTGAGGAAGGTCGACGTGGTGAGCCCGCCCATGATCACCAGCCCGATCGGCGCCCAGCTGCCCGCCCGCCCCTCCACCGGTCCGAACACCGCCGGCAGCAGGATCGGCGCCACCAGCGGCAGCAGGCCGACGATGGTCGTCACCGCGGTGATGAGGATCGGCCGCAGGCGGTCCTTGCCCCCCTGCAGGATCGCCTCGTCGCGGCTCATCCCGCCGCGCCGGAGCCCGTTGATGTGGTCGATGAGGACGATCGCGTTGTTGACCACCACCCCGAGCAGGATCAGCAGGCCGAGCATCGCCATCGGGTCGAGCGGCTGGTTGAACGCCTTCAGGACCACCGCCACGCCGAGCAGGGCGAAGGGGACGGAGAACATGATCGTCAGCGGTTGGGTGAAGCTCTCGAACAGCGCCGCCATCAGCATGTAGACCAGCAGCAGGCCGAAGAGCAGGGCGAAGTTCCCCTGGTTCTGGTCCTGCTGCTGGTAGCGGTTCCAGCGGCCGAAGCTCCACTCGTAGCCGGGGGGCAGCGGGAAGTCGCTCATCATCCCGCTGATCATCCCCATCGCCATGAACGACGAATCCGCCGCGGCGTTGGCGGTGATGTTGACCTTGGCGCGGTGGTTCTCCCGCTCCACCTGCTGCGGCCCGGCGACGCGGGCGAACTCGGCCAGCGACGAGAGCGGCAGCGGCGCGCCGGCGGCGAAGATCGGCACCCCGCGCAGCTGCTCCAGCGTCTCGCGCGCGTCCTCGCGATACTGCACGATGACGTCGATCTCGCGGTCGGCGGCCTGCACCCGGCTCACCGCCCGGCTCGACAGCGAGTTGGCGACCGTCGACGCCACCGCCAGGCTCGACACTCCGGCCTGCGAGGCGCGGTCGGATCGCACGCTGACGTGGATCTCCTCGTCGCCGGATTCGAGGGAGGTGTCGACGTCCTTCAGCGCCGGGAGGGCGGCGAGGCGAGCGGCGAGCTGCTGGCTGAGCCGTTCGAGCACCGCGAGGTCGTCTCCCGACAGCTCGATCTCGATGCCGCCGGAGCCGGAGCGGTGGCGGGTCTGGGCGATCCTCAGGCCGACGCCCGCCTTGGTCGGCAGCATCGCCCGCAGCTCGTCGCGGATCTCGGCCGTCGTCTTCGTCGCCTCCGACTCGTCGGTGAGGAAGATCTCGAAGCGGCGCCCGCCCCGCCAGCCACCCCGCGAGCGGCCGGTGCCGCGATCGAAGGAGTGGGCGATGTCCGCGATGTCGAGCGCCTCCCGCCGGCCGTCGAACAGCTCGTAGAGCTCCTCGTAGAGCTCCCGCGTCTGCTCGAAGGAATACTGGCGCGGCGTGTCGACCATGACGATCACCTGACGCTCTTCACCGCCGCTCGAGAACGACCGCTCGATGGTGCCGAACAGGTAGATCGCGCCGCCCAGCATCGCCACGATCACCAGCAGGAAGGCGCCGCGGTGATGGAGGGTGAAGGCGAGCGCCCGGGCGTAGCCGCTGCGCCAGCGGCTGATGAGGCCCGGCGGCCGCGCCTCCTGCCGCTCGAGCAGCCACACCGCCACCATCGGTACCACCGTCAGCGCGATCACCAGCGAGGTGGTCATCACGATGCAGATCGTCATCGCGATGTTCTTCATGTAGGTCTGCATGAAGCCCGAGCCGCCCATGAAGATGATCGGCAGGAAGACACAGAGCGTGGTGGCGGTCGACGCCAGGATCGGCAGCGCCACCTCGCTCGCCCCCTTGAGCGCCGCGCTGCGCGAGTCCTCCCCCAGCTCGTTGCGGTGGCGGAAGATCGACTCGATGACGACGATCGAGTTGTCGACCAGCATCCCGAGCGCCAGCATCAGGCCGGCGAGACTCACCACGTTGAGGGTGATCTCCGACAGGTTGCCCTGGCGCAGCATGTACATCGCGGCAAAGGTGCCGATCACCGAGATCGGCATGGCGAGTGCCACCAGCAGCGTCGTCCGCACGCGCCGGAGGAAGAGGAAGACGGCGAGGATCGCCAGCCCGCCGCCGAAGAGGCCGGCGTTGCGCAGCTGGGCGAGACCCTCGCGCACCTCGATCGAGGCGTCGTGGTAGGGGCGCCAGGTGAGCCCTTCGGCGCTCGGCAGCGCGAGGATGTCGGCCATCTCCGCCTGCACCACGTCGACCACCTCGAGGACGTTGCTGGTCGAGGTCTTGTTGACCCGCACCGTCAGCGCTTCGACGCCGTTGAGGAACGAGAAGTCCTCCTGGCGCGGGAAGGTGTAGCTGACCGTCGCCACGTCGTCGAGGCGCAGGCCGTCGGGGCCGATCGGCAGCGCGCGCAGCTCGTCGAGGGAGCGCATCTCACCCGCCACCCGCACCAGCAGCTCCTGTCCGCCGTCGGTGACGTCGCCGGCGGTGACGTCGCGGTTCTCGCTGCGGATCCGGCTCACCAGATCGCGGACGTTGATGCGGTGGGCCTGCAGCCGCTCGGGGTCGAGGTCGATCTGGATCTTGGGCGTCTGGACGCCGCTGAGGGTGACCTGGGCGACCCCCTCCAGCCGCTCGAGCCGCCGCTGGAGGGTGTTCTCGGCGAAGTCGAACAGCCGATCGCGGGGCCAGCCGGCGCTCAGATGGGCGCTGATGACGGGGATGTCGGTGCTCTGAAAGCGCCGGATCCGCACCCGGTCGACGTCGTCGGGCAGCAGATGGCGGACGCGGTCGAGCCGGTCACGGACCTCGACGGCGGCGAGGTCCATGTCGGTGCCGTCGACGAAGGTGAGGCGCACCGATCCCGAGTCGGCACCCGCCGACGACGACATCGTCTCGATGCCGTTGATCGTCCCCATCACGTCCTCGAGCGGCTGGACGATCACCCTCGCCACCTCGTCGGGCGAGGACGACGGGTAGTCGACCGACACCGAGATGCTCGACGAGGAGAAGCTCGGCAGGAACTCGAGCGGCAGTCGGCCGAGCGAGATCCAGCCGACGACCAGCACGCCCGCCACCGCCATCACCAGGGTGATGCGACGGTGGACGGAGAACCGCACGATCGGATTGGTCTTCTTCATCTTCGATGCGGCGCCGACGGCGCCCCCCACGTTCTAGATGTAGCCCGGAGCCCGCCGGTTACGAGGCACCCGCAGGCTCCGCGCCCCCGTAGGGATCGTACGCGCCGCGGCGGCCGACGTTGCACTCAGTCGTCGACGTCGGCAACCAGCTGCGCTCGCAGGTATTCCCGGTTCATCCGCGCGATGAAGTCGATCGAGATCTCCTTCGGGCAGACCGCCTCGCACTCGGCGTAGTTCGAGCACGCCCCGAAATCGTCTTCCATCGTCTCGACCATGGCGAGCACCCGGGAGGCGCGCTCCGGGTCACCCTGCGGCAGCAGCGACAGGTGCGACACCTTGGCCGCGGTGAACAGCTGCGCGGCGCCGTTCGGGCACTGGGCGACGCAGGCGCCGCAGCCGATGCACTCGGCGGCGTCCATCGCGCGGTCGGCGACCGGCTTGGGAACCGGAATCAGGTTGGCGTCGGGCGCGCTGCCGGTGTTGACCGAAATGTAGCCGCCCGCCTGGATGATGCGGTCGAAGGGGGAGCGATCGACGATGAGGTCCTTGAGCACCGGGAAGGCGGCGGCCCGCCACGGCTCGATGCGGATCCGGTCGCCGTCCTCGAAGCTGCGCATGTGGAGCTGGCAGGTGGTGGTCGCCCGCCGCGGGCCGTGCGCGGTCCCGTTGATCACCAGGCCGCACGAGCCGCAGATCCCCTCGCGGCAGTCGTGGTCGAAGGCGATCGGCTCCTCCCCTTCGGCGACCAGCCGCTCGTTGAGGACGTCGAGCATCTCGAGGAACGACATCTCGGGGGAGACGTTGTCGACCGTGTAGTCGACAAAGGATCCCGTGGCGTCCTGATTCTCCTGGCGCCAGACCGTCAGCTCCATGCGCATCACTTGTAGCTCCTCTGGCTGAGCTCGACGTGCTCGAAGTCGAGATCTTCCCGGTGCAGCTTCGGTCGCTCGCCGTCGCGGAACTCCCAGGCGGCGACGTAGGCGAACTCCTCGTCGTTGCGGCGCGCCTCCCCCTCGGGGGTCTGATACTCGACGCGGAAGTGCGTGCCGGCCGACTCCTCGCGATGCAGCGCGTCGATGCACATCAGCTCCGCGAGCTCGAGAAAATCGGCGACCCGGCCGGCGACCTCGAGCGACTGATTGAGCTCCTCGCCGGAGCCGGCGACCCGCACCTCGTTCCAGAACCGCTCGCGCAGCTCGGGGATCTTCACCAGCGCCGTCTCCAGCCCCTCGCGGCTGCGCGACATTCCGCAGTGGTCCCACACCAGCCGGCCGAGCTCGCGGTGGAACGCCTCGGGGGGCCGCGTCCCGTCGCTCGACACCAGCCGGTCGATCCTCCCCTCGACGTCGCTCTCCACCGCGCGGAAGGCGGCGTGGTCGGTCGCCAGCGGCTCCTCGCCCATGTGGCGCGCGAGGTAGTCGCCGATGGTGTACGGCAGCACGAAATAGCCGTCCGCCAGTCCCTGCATCAGGGCGCTGGCGCCCAGGCGATTGGCCCCGTGGTCCGAGAAGTTGGCCTCGCCGATGACGTAGAGCCCGGCGACGTTCGACATCAGGTTGTAGTCGACCCACAGGCCGCCCATCGTGTAGTGGGGCGCCGGGTAGATCTTCATCGGAGTCCGGTAGGGATCGTCACCGGTGATCCGCTCGTACATGGCGAACAGGTTGCCGTAGCGGTCCTGGATCTCCTGGCGGCCGAGCCGCTCGATGGCGTCGGCGAAGTCGAGGTAGACGCCGCGGCCCCCGTGCGCCACTCCGTGGCCGGCGTCGCACACCTCCTTCGCCGCCCGCGAGGCGATGTCGCGCGGCACCAGGTTGCCGAACGCCGGGTAGCGGCGCTCGAGGTAGTAGTCGCGCTCGCTCCTCGGGATCTCGTTCGGCGGGCGATCGTCCCCCTTCTTCTCCGGAACCCAGATGCGGCCGTCGTTGCGCAGCGACTCGCTCATCAGCGTCAGCTTCGACTGGTACTCGCCGCTCACCGGGATGCAGGTCGGGTGGATCTGGGTGTAGGCCGGGTTGGCGAAGTACGCGCCGCGCCGGTGCGCTCGCCAGATCGCCGTCGTGTTGCACCCCTTGGCGTTGGTCGACAGGTAGAAGACGTTGGAGTAGCCGCCGGTCGCCAGCACGACGGCGTCGCCGCTGTAGGAGCGCACCTCGCCGCTGACCATGTCGCGGACGACGATGCCGCGGGCGCGACCGTCCTCGACGACGACGTCGAGCATCTCGGTGCGCGGGAACATCTCGACCTTGCCGCGCGCGATCTGCCGCTCGAGCGCCTGGTAGGCGCCGAGCAACAGCTGCTGACCGGTCTGGCCGCGGGCGTAGAAGGTCCTCGACACCTGCGCGCCGCCGAACGACCGGTTGGCGAGGTAGCCGCCGTACTCGCGGGCGAAGGGAACGCCCTGCGCCACGCACTGGTCGATGATGTTGACGCTCACCTCGGCGAGGCGGTGGACGTTCGCCTCCCGCGAGCGGAAGTCACCCCCCTTGACCGTGTCGTAGAACAGGCGGAAGACGCTGTCGCCGTCGTTCTGGTAGTTCTTGGCGGCGTTGATGCCGCCCTGAGCGGCGATCGAGTGGGCGCGGCGGGGGCTGTCCTGGTAGCAGAAGCACTTCACGTCGTAGCCGAGCTCGGCGAGCGTTGCCGCGGCGGAGCCGCCGGCGAGGCCGGAGCCGACCACCAGGATGTCGAACTTCCGCTTGTTGGCCGGATTGACCAGTTTGAGATCGAACTTGTAGTCGGTCCACTTCTCGTCGAGCGGACCGTCCGGGACCTTGGCGTCGAGGGTCATCGATCGAGGCTCCTCAGTCGACCCACCCGGTGAGCACGGCGATCGGGAACGACACGTTGCCGACGAAGATGAGGGCGGCGAACGCCTTGGCGAACGGTCGGCGCCACGGCTTGATGCGCGGGTGATTCCAGCCGAGCGATTGGAAGAGGCTCCACAGCCCGTGGTAGAGGTGGAGGGCGAGCGCCGCCTGGGCGACGATGTAGAAGACGCTCACCGGCAGCACCGAGAATCCGGCGACGACGTTGTGGTAGACGTCGCCGGGGACGAAGTCGGGGTGCGCCCACGCCGGCCCCCAGGTGAAGTGGAACAGGTGGTAGACGACGAAGAGGGCGATCAGCACCCCGCCCCACCGCATGGTGCGCGAAGCGTAGGTCGCCTGCACCCGACGATCGTCGGCGTAGCCGCGCGGTCGAGCGGCGCGGCTCATCCGCGTCACCTGCCACGCCGAGACCATGTGCACGGCGACCGCCGCCAGCAGCACCGCCCGCGCGATCCACAGCAGGCCGCCGTGCGGCAGCGCCGGGGCGCCGATCTCGCGCAGCCACTCCGCGTAGGCGTTGAGCTTCTCGGGCCCCTGGTAGAGCTTCAGGTTGCCGGCCATGTGGCCGAGCACGAAGCCGAACAACACCAGGCCCGAGACCGCCATCAAGGCCTTCTTGCCGACGGCCGATCGGTAGAGCGTCAACACTGGGGTTCCCTTCCCCTCCCTGGTTCCAATCTCACGCTGCGACTGCCATCTTAGGCCGAGGCCGCCCCCGCGGCCAAGCCTTCAGAAGCCGCTTCGCACCGCCGCCGGCAGCGGTTTCGGCGCTGGCGCCAAGAAAAATGGTGGGTTCTTTGCGCTTTGGCCAGAACCCACCTTGGGGGGACGCCCGTGTAGGGCGAGGAACCCTGATTCGGGGCGGCCCGGGTCGGTTCCATCGGGCTCCGGGCCGCTGTGACAATTTGTATTGTAGTGTACACCGCAAAATTGGTGTGTGAAATCCGTCACACCTTGCGCCGGCGTCTTCGGCGTCGCCGCGGAGGCCGCCGACGATCGGCTCGCGGTCGGCGGCGCGGCACCTCCTTGGCGACCCGCCGCCACGCCTCGAGGTCGGCCTCGCCCTCGCCGGTGGCGGCGACCATGATCTCGAACAGCGCCAGCGCGTCGGGAAACGATGAACGGCGGGCGAGACGGATCCGCTCCTGCACCGACCATTTGCGCTCGCCGAGGCTGTGGAAGGTGTCGAGCGCCTGCAGCGCCGCCTCCGCCTTGAAGCGGGCGACGGTGTGGCGGGCGAAGAACGGGGCGGCGACCTCGGCGGTCAGTTCCCGCAGCCGTCCCCGCCGGATCGACCGTCCGGTGGCGCTCTCGAGCTCGCGCCGCCGCAGCAGGATGGTCGGCAGCAGCAACGCCGCCAGCAGGGTCGGGTCGGAAGGGACGTCCCCACCCGCCACCCAGCGATCGATGGCGGGGATCAGCGATTCGAACTCCTCGACCCCGTGCTCGCTCGCCTGGAACAGCACCCGGCCCTCGGGGAGCACGACGTCGAGCAGGCCGAGATCGGCCATCCAGCGCATCGACGGCCATGCCGCACCGCACCGCAGCAGCTGCATGATCTCCTCGGTCAGGCGCGCGGGGGCGGCGCGATCGATCTCCCCCGCCAGCCGCCGGATCGCCGTCACCGATGCCGCCTCGATGGTGAAGTCGAGGCGGCCCGCCATCTCGCACGCCCGCATCATGCGCACCGGGTCCTCGCGGAAGCGCACCTCCGGCTCGCCGATCGTGCGGATGACGCCGTCGCGCAGGTCGGCGATGCCGCCGACGTAGTCGATCACCGTGAACTGCGAGATGTCGTAGAACAGCGCGTTGACGGTGAAGTCCCGCCGGAAGGCGTCCTCCCGCGGCGTCCCGAAGACGTTGTCGCTGGTGATCAACAGGTCGTCGGGGCCACTCGCCTGCTCGGCGGGATCGGGATCCTTGCGGAAGGTCGCCACCTCGATCACCGCCGGCCCGTAGAGCACGTGGACGAGGCGGAAGCGGCGGCCGATGACGCGGGAGTTGCGGAACAGCCGACGGACCTGGCCGGGGCTGGCGTCGGTGGCGATGTCGAAGTCCTTCGGCTGCCGACCGAGCATGAGGTCGCGGACTCCGCCGCCGACGACGTACGCCTTGAACCCGCGCTGGTCGAGCCGCCGCAGCACCTTGAGCGCCTCGGGGGTGATGTTCTTGCGCGAGACCGGATGCTCGGCGCGGGAGAGCACGAGGGGTTCGGCGCCGTCCGTCATGGCCGTGCGAGTAGATCACACGGGCCCGCGGCCGGGCGGTGACGGCCGCCTCGAGACGCAACGGCCCGGGCGCGAGCGCCCGGGCCGGGTGTGCCGCTCAGGAGTGCGGCACCGCGATCAGTCGCGCCAGCGTCGACGGTACCGCCTGCGCCGGTCGCTGTCGGAGTCGGAGTCGGAGTCTCCATCGTCCCAGCGACGGTCGTAACGGTCGCGGTAGCGATCGTGGCGATGCGACGGATGGTCACACCGCCAGCGGCGGTGCCGGTGCCGGTCGCGGTACCACCGGTCACGGTCGTAGCCGTAGCGACGGTCCCAGCGCCGGTCCCGTCGCCAGTCGCGGTGGTAGTAGCCGCGGTCGTAGCCGAACCAGTTGCTGTGGACGAAGCGCCAGGCGGGGTACGGATCGAAGCGGTGACGGGAGAAGTGCCGATGGACCACCGGACAGCGCGGAGCGTGGTACCGGTAGGCGTCGCGGACGGTGCACACCGACGTACATCGCACCCCCGGGTAGCGCAGCGGCGCCCGGGTCCGGTAGTAGTAGTCCGGCCTGAGATCGTGCACGTAGCGATGCGGCGGATGGAAGCCGATCGTGAAGTGCACGCCTCCGACATCGAACTCCGCACCAGCGAGCCAGCGAACGCCGGCCTCCGCGGGCTGCGGACCGCCGAACGCGACGATGGCGGCGGCGGCGACGGCAAGGGACAGAACAGGTTGCTTCATGGCTTGCACCTCCTGTTCGCACCATTCGCACATCGCGTGCCGGACCCCTCAACTATTGATTTCAGGAGGTTTAACGCCTCAGAAACCGACCGCGGCAGGCCTCGATCGTCCTCTTTCGAGGACGACACGGACCGCGCCGTCCTCGCCTCAGGCTGAGATCAGCTCGGCGCGCGAGAAGAAGAAGCGCAGCTCTTCCCTGGCGTTCTCGGGCGAGTCGCTGCCGTGGATGGCATTGGCCTCGATCGAGCTCGCGTAGAGCTTGCGCAGCGTCCCCTCCTCCGCCTCTTCGGGATTGGTCGCCCCCATCACCCGGCGCAGGGTCGGCACCGCCTCCTCCCGCTCGAGAGCGACCGGCACGATCGGGCCGCTGGTCATGAACTCGACGAGGCTGTCGTAGAAGGGGCGCTCGCGGTGCACTTCGTAGAAGGCGCGAGCCTGCGCCTCCGAGAGCCGCATGCGGCGGATGGCGACGATCTCGAATCCGGCCTCCTCGAGGTGGGCGAGGATCTTGCCTGCGTGGCCCGCCCGCACGCTGTCGGGCTTGAGAATGGCGAGAGTCCTGGTCATGACGATGGTCTCCTTCGGCGCGCGGCGCCGCTGGGTCGAGGGGCGCTCACCCCTCGACGACGTTGTAGTCCCCTTCCGGGCTGTCGAGAGTGAAGACGGTGCCGACGGTCTCGACGCTGCGATCGGGGCCGAGCAGCACCGCCGAGCCGGCCGGCAGCCCGAGGCCCCACTCGACCCCGGGGCGCTCGAGCGCGGCTCGCAGCCGGCGATCGTGGGCGGGATCGAAGTTCGCCTCGACCACCCCGCCCGGCAGCCAGCCGAACCCGGCGACGGTCTCGCCGCCGAAGATCGAGCGCGTCACCACTCCGAACGCCTGGGCGGCGGCGGCGATCGCGACGATGACGCCCCCCTCGCCGAGGCGTCGGGCGAGCAGTTCGAGGGCCGGCTCTTCGTCGAGGGCGTCGATCAGGTGATCGGCGACGCCGCCGCCGATGTAGACCGCCGCGGCGCCCTCGAGGCGGGCGAGGTTCTTCGCCCGCCGCGCATCCCGCCGCCGGTAGATCGGCACCCGGTCGACGTCACGGTCGAAGCCCTCCCGCAGGTAGGCCTCGAAGTACTCCGGATACTCGGTCGAACCGCTCGCCGCCGGGATGAAGGCGACCGGCCCGTCGCCGATCTTGTCCATCCACGCGCGATCGGCGTCGACCGTCTCGCCGAAGGTGAACTCGCC
>JBPEXA010000042.1:0-2548 GCA_052032135.1 Thermoanaerobaculia bacterium
TCGCCGGTGGGCGGCGGCCGCCGATCACCCGCGGCCGGTGATCGAGCGCATCCGCCGCTGGCTGGACGCCCACCGGCCGGACGACGCTCCCTACGCTCTGGTCCACAACGACTACAAATACGACAATGTGGTGCTCGATCCGAACGACCTCGGGCGGGTGGTGGCGGTGCTGGACTGGGAGATGGCGACCGTCGGCGACCCGCTGCTCGACCTCGGCACCGCGCTCGGCTACTGGGTCGAGGCGGACGATCCGCCGGCGGTGCGGGCGCTGGCGCTCAGCCCGACGGCGCTCGACGGCAACCCGGGGCGAGCCGCGATCGCCGCGCGCTACGCCGAGCTCGTCGAGCGACCGCCGACCGACCTCGTCTGGGCCTACGTCTTCGGCCTCTTCAAGATCGCCGTCATCGTGCAGCAGATCTACGCCCGCTACCTCACCGGAGCGACCCGCGACGAGCGCTTCGCCGCTCTCGGCGACGCGGTCGACGCCCTCGGCGACGTCGGCGGCCAGGCGATCGCCCGCCGTCGCCTCGACCGCCTCTTCGACTGACGGGACTCGCGAGCCGGGCCTCGCACGGGCTGAGACCGGGCCGCCGAACGGCGATCAGCCGTGGTGGAGCAGCTCGCGCACCGCGGCGGCGAGCTCGGCGCCGCGGAACGGCTTCTGCATGAAGCGGGTGCCGAGGCTCTCCTGCGTCCCTCGGAACTCCTCGAGGGTGTCGGCGTACCCCGACATCAGCAGCACCCCGATGCGCGGCGAGCGCCGGCGCAGCTCGTCGGCGAGCTCCGGTCCCTGCATCCCCGGCATCACCACGTCACTGACCAGCAGATCGATCGCCGAGCCGTGCTGCTCGAAGATCGCCAGCGCCTCCTCGCCGCCGCCCGCCGTCCAGGTGCGGTAGCCGTGATGCTCCAGCAGGCGGCTGGTGAGCCGACGGACGCTGTCGTCGTCGTCGACCACCAGGATCTGCTCGCCGCCGCCGGGCGGCTCGTCCTGGGCCGCAGTGGCCTCCACCGCCGGCTCGCCGACCTCCGGCGCCGGCTCGGCGTCGACCGACGGCCAGGAGAGCTCGAAGGCGGTCCCCTCGCCGGGGCGCGACGCCACCCGCACGTAGCCGGCCGACTGCTGGACGATGCCGTAGACGGTGGCGAGCCCGAGGCCGGTGCCGCCGTCCTTCTTGGTGGTGAAGAACGGCTCGAAGATGAAGTCGCGAATCTCGTCGTCGATGCCGGAGCCGGTGTCGCGCACCGTCAGCGTCGCGTACTCGCCGCCCGGCACGCCGGTGGGCCCGCCGTGGTCGATCTGCACCAGGGCGGTCTCGAAGGTGAGGCGGCCGCCGTCGGGCATCGCGTCGCGGGCGTTGATCGCCAGGTTGATCAGCACCTGCTCCATCTGCGAACGGTCGGCGAGGATGGTGGGGTCCTCGGCCGACAGCTCGACGTCGAGCTCGATGTGGTCGCCGATCAGTCTGCGCAGCAGCACCCGCACCCCGGAGACGAGGTCGTTGAGGGCCACCCGCTCCTCGACCATCACCTGCCGGCGACCGAAGGCGAGCAGCCGCTGGGTGAGCTCGGTCCCGCGCCGCGCCGCTTCGCTGATCTCGACCACCAGGTCGTGGAGGTTCTCGCCGTACGGCAGCTGCATCGACAGCAGCTCCGCACAGCCGCTGATCGCGGTCAGCAGGTTGTTGAAGTCGTGGGCGACCCCGCCGGCGAGGCGACCGACCGCCTCCATCTTCTGCGCCTCGGCGAGCTCGCGTTGCAGCGAGCGCCGCTGGGTGATGTCGCGCAGCGTCGTCCGCAGGGCGACGATCTCCCCGCGCTCGTTGCGCAGCGGCACGGTGCTGGCGAGCACCACGATGCGCCGTCCGCGCAGCGTCTCGAGCTCGAGCTCCCGACCCTCCACGAAGCCGCGCTCCCGCACCTCGGCGAGCAGCCGCTCGCGTTCGCGCGGCTCGACGTAGAAGCGCTGGACGTCGGCGCCGATCGCCGTCTCGCGGCTGTCGAACTCGAGGGTCTCGACCGCCGCCCGGTTGAGATCGAGCAGCGACCCGTCGGGGGCGACGACGCAGATCGGGTCGAGCGAGTCCTCGAACAGCGCCCGGTAGCGCCCCTCCGACTCCTTGATCGCCGCCGTCGCCTTCTCCCGCACCGCGATCTCCCGCTCGAGCGCGAGGTTCGCCTCCATCAACTCGCGCGTCCGCTCGGTGACGTTGTCGGCCAGCTGCGCGCGATCGTCGCTCAGCTGGCGGTTGAGGTCGAGCAGCTCGGAGGAGGTGAGGTCCATCGATCGCTCGAGCAGCTGCCGATCGTGATCGGACTGCTCGTACGCCTGGTCGACCAGCTCGAGCAGCGGCCGCAGCTCGGGCGGCACGGCGTCGACGCTGCCGAAGCAGCGCCGCAGCTGTCGCTCGAGCAGCTTGTGCACCTACACCTCTGCCAGCAGGGTGACGGTCATCGTCTGATTGTGGAGCTCGCAGGAGACTGACGGCGTCAGCGGCGAGATCTCGCCGTAGGAGTAGAAGCCGGTCATTCGCGTCGCGTCGCCGAC
>JBPEXA010000420.1:0-5288 GCA_052032135.1 Thermoanaerobaculia bacterium
CCGCCGCCGTCCGCCGCCTGCTCGAGGGCGGCGAGCAGGCGATCGGCGGCCCGTCGCACCTCGCCGAGCCGGGACGCCGTCTCCGCTCCCGCCACCGTGGCGTCGACGTCGACGTCTCCGACCACCAGCGCCTCGAGGTCGACCTCCGCCTCCGCGAGCTTGCGCTCCTGGTGCGACGGCAGGACGAGCGCCTGCGGCCGCAGCGCGACCGCGGGTGGCGTGACCTCGAGGACGTCGTAGAGCGGCGCCAGCTGCGGCAGGTACGACAGCTCTCCGGGACCGACCACCTGCAGGGAGGTGCCGAGGAGCGCGTCCTGCACCACCGGCCGCACCAGCACCCCCGGCATCACCACCGCCGGATTGTCGGCGATCGCCGCCTCCAGCTCGGCGACCGGGCGCCGCCTCCCGTCGGCACCCCGCAGGCTCCACTCGTCGCTCCCCTCCCAGATGATCTTTCGCCGCTCGCCGCCGTGGAGGAAGAAGAGCGGGCTCGCCCCCGGCTGGGGCGCCACCTGGTGGGGATGACCGCGATCGGCGACCGCCGCCGAGGCGGCCGTCAGTGCCGCGTCGACCTCGGCTCGGCGCTCGACGCAGCGCTCCAGAGCCGGCCGCTGGCCGGCCTTGGCCGCCGGCAGCATCGCGTCGAGGATCAGCGGGCACCGCTCTCCGAGCAGGTGAGTGAGCAGCCGTGCGAAGGCCTCGCCGAAGCGGGCCGAAGGCTGGTACCAGCGCGCGAGGGTGTCGCACCAGGCGGTGAAGCGCTCCGCCGGCAGCGCCGTCCGCAGCTCTTCGAGCACGCTCCCGACTCGATCACCGAGCGTCCGCACCCCCAACGGCGCCAGCGGCTGCGGATCGTCGCCGAGGTCGAAACGACGGGGGCCGTCGGGGAGCTGGAACGTCGCCCACGACGACTCGCGGAAATCGTGGTCCTCGGTCGCCATCCAGAAGACGGCGACCGCCGCTCGCCCCGACGCACGCAGCCGCTCCGCCCACAGCACCGCCGCGACCGCCTTCGACACGGTGTAGAGGGGACCGCCGAAGAGCCCCGGCTGCTGGCCGGTGACCACCACCGTGGTGGCGGGGTCGGCCAGCAGCTCTCCGAGCTCTGCGGCTCTCGGGTGGCCGTAGGCGGCGTTGGCCTCGGCGAGCGCCGCCGCCAGCGGGGCGCGATCCGCGCCGGCGGCCGTCGCCGGCAGCTCACGACCGCTCGCCAGCCGCAACGGCGCCAGGAGATCGAGGTCGCGACCGGCGGCGAAGGCGGCGGGCAGCGACGGCAGCAAGCCGAGAGCCGCCAGGTCGAGGCTACGGCTTGCGCCCGACGAAGATGAGGCGCTCGCTGTCGTCGTCACTCGGCCCTCCTTCGAAGTCGCCATGCACCGCCACGATCTCCAGCCCTGCCCGTTCGAGGCCCGCCACGACCTCGTGCCGCTCGTAGGCGCGAACGCTCTCCAGATAGGTGCGGGTCGGTTCGCCGTGCCGCTGGAGGCGAATGCGCTTGTTGATCCTGCGGGTGCCGGCATCGTACCAGCGGCGGATGTCGACCACCTGGCCGTCCGATTCCCGGCGCTCCCGCGGCTCGAGGTTGGCGATCACCTGCTCGCTGTTGAAGAGGTCGATGAGGAATCGGCCGTCGGAGGCGAGCACCCTCTCGATCTCCTCGAGCACCTGGAAGTTCTCCCGCTCGCTCTCGAAGTAACCGAACGAGGTGAAGAAGTTCAGCAGCCAGTCGAAGGTGCCGTCGGCGAACGGCAGCCGGCGCATGTCGGCGGCCACCGTCGGCAGCTCGATCCCCTGCACCAGCAACGTCAGCGACAGGTCGGTGCCGAGGGCGCGGTGACCGCGTCGCCGCAGCTCCCGGGTGTGGCGACCGGCGCCGCAGGCGAGATCGAGGACCGCCCGCGGGCGTTCGCCATCGAACGTGCGCTCGACGAAGTCGACGTGCGCGCGAGCCTCTCCCTCGTCGCGATGCGCGTAGAGCTCGAGGTACTCCTCCCCGAACCACTCCTTGTACCACGCCACGGGCGCGATGATACCGGCGACCCGGCGACCCCCGACGACGACGCCCGACTACAATCCGCGGTCGATGGGGAGGCGGCTGCGGGAACGACTCGGCTACGCACTGGCGGCGGTGGTGGTGATGGTGCTGCTGGTCGCCAGCGAGCCGCGCGCCCGGGTGCTGCTGGTCGATCCCGGCCGCTTCGCCCGCCTCTACTTCGGTGACGCCCCGGCCCGGCTGCCGGTGCCGGTCGACGGCGTCGCCCCCGGCCAGCTGGTCGACAGCTGGCACGCGCCCCGCTCCGGTGGGCGCCGCCACGAGGGGATCGACATCTTCGCGCCGCGCGGCACGCCGGTGCGCGCGACCACCGAGGGACTGGTGGTGCGCCGCGGCGAGAACCGGCTCGGCGGGCGGGTGGTCTCGGTCCTCGGACCCGGCGGCCAGGTCCACTACTACGCTCACCTCGAGGCGTGGTCGGAGGTCGACGACGGTGACTGGGTGGACGCCGGCACCGTGCTCGGCTACGTCGGCAACTCCGGTAATGCCGCCGCGACGCCGCCCCACCTCCACTACGGCATCTACCGCCGCGCGCTGCCGCCGATCAACCCGTTCCCTCTGCTCACCACCACGGATACGCCCGTTCCGGCCGGGGCTCGTTGAGCCAGGCTCCGTAGAGCACCATCACCCCGGCGAACGGCTCGTCGAAGTCGTTCCAGAAGACGTGCTCGACATCGGCCGGGATCAGCATCGCCTCGCCGACTTCGAGCACCGCCGGCCGGGCGCCGATGCGCGCCCGCACCCGGCCCTCGATCGCCACCAGCAGGGTGTCGAACGGATTGGTGTCGAGGTCCGCCTCCTCGTTGGCGGCCTCGCCCGGCTCCAGGTGCACGACGAACGACGACATGCGGGGCGCGTAGGCGAGGCCGACGACGCCCGCGCCATGGCTGATCACCGCGTGCTGGCGTCCGATCGGCACGATCTCCGGCTGGCCGCGGACGAAGAAGTGCAGCTTGAAGCGCCGCAGGGTGTCGTCGAACTCGCCGTTGCGCCGCAGCAGGAAGCGCGGGAAGCCGTCGCCCACTCGCAGCACCAGCGGGCGCGGGTCGTCGGGGCGGGCGCGACTGGTGGCCGACTCGCCGGTCATGCCGCGATCGATCCGCTGCAGGGTGGCCAGATCGAGCTGCCAGTAGACGATCGGCCGATCGGGAAAGCCGCGCTCGAAGGTGATCGCGTGGGGGCCGTCGTCACGGCTGTCGACGGTCAGGAAGAACCGCTCGCCCGAGACCTCGAAGCCGATCTCGAGGTCCCGCGCGGTGGGATCGTGGGCGTAGTCGGTGGCGAGGTCGCCGAGAATGACGTCGGCGGAGCGCTCCTGCGCGACCGACGGGAGCGATGCCAGCGCGACGGCGACTGCGGCAAGAGAAGGGCGCATCCGGTTCCTTTCTCGGGCGTCGTTGCAGATCTGCGACGGCAGATCGGTGTGGGTTTCTGTAGGGATACGGCGACCGGAGGTCGACGGCTCGGTCGCCGGCGCGGCGCCGGGATACAGTCGTTCGCCATGACGGACTCCCCAGCGCCGGCGACGCCGGTCACCGTCGTGCTCGAGACGTCGCTGCGCGCCCGGCTGCGGAGGATGTTCCTCACCGGCCTGGTGATCCTGGCGCCGGTGGCGCTGGCGGTCTACGTGCTGATGCTGCTCTTCCAGTTCATGGACGGCATCTTCGCGCCGCGCATCCAGGCGTGGATCGACCCCTGGATCCCCGGCTTCTACATCCCCGGTCTCGGCCTCATCCTCACCCTCCTCGTCATCCTGCTGCTCGGTTGGCTCTCCAACAACTTCATCGGGCGGCGGGTGGTCGCCACCCTCGAGCGGTTGATCGGCCGGGTGCCGATCGGCGGCTCGGTCTACATGGCGACCAAGGGCGTCATGGAGGCGCTGGCGCGTGACAAGAGCGACGCCTTCAAGCGGGTGGTGCTGATCGAGTATCCCCACCGCGACATGTTCGCCGTCGCCTTCGTGACCGGCAGCGGCCGCTGGCCGCAGTTCCACCCCCGCACCGCCGACTTCGTGCTCGTCTTTCTGCCGACGACGCCGAACCCGACGAGCGGCTATCTCCTGGTCGTGCCGCGCGACAAGGCGGTCGACCTGCCGATGACCGTGGAGGAAGGGGTGCGGATGGTGATCTCCGGCGGCATCCTCCTGCCCCCTGCCCTCGAGAGCCCTCCGCCGGGCGCACGGCCGGCTTCGGTCGACGCTCTCCAGCCTCCCCACGGGGGCAGTGAGTGAACCTGCCGTGGTGGGCCTGGCTCGTCCTCGCGGCTGCGGTGGCCCTCTTCCTGCTGGCGAGATCCGCCCGGTCATGGCGAGCCTCGATTCGCAACGAGCTGCTCGCCTTCCTGGCTGCGGAGGCGCCGGAGCTCGAGGTCCGGGTGGTCAGCGAGCGGGAGATGGCGCTGCGCGAGCGCGGTCAGGACGAGGAGGACATCACCTCCCTCTACCTGCACAACCTGCTCCGTGCCGCGGCGCGGCTCGAGGGTGACGATCGCGACGGACGTCGGGAGCTCTACGCCCATCTGCTCGGCGCCTATCGTGAAGGAACGAGCGCACTCGATCTCGACCCGGAGGCGACACCGCGACGGCTGCGGCCGCGGCTCCTCACCGACGCCGATCTCGAGCGAATGGCTGCCGAGGTCGACGTTCCGCTGGTGGTTGCGCCCCTCGACGTCGAAGGGCTCCACGTCGCGGTGGTGATCGACAGCGAGCACAGCGTCGCCTACCTCGACCGCACGAGCCTCGAGCAGATCGGTCTCGATGCCGCCGGCGCTGTGGCGACCGCCATCGACAACCTGCGCCCTTCGCTGCCTCGGCAAGCGTTCGCCGCCACGCTGGCGGATGGCGCGACGACGGTGATCAAGAACCTCGACAGCTACGACGCGGCGCGACTGCTCGTGCTGCCGCAGCTGCTGTCCGCCAGCGAGGAGCTGGTCGCGCTGATCCCCGACCGCGACACTCTCGCGCTCGCGCCGCTGCCCGCCGATGGAGACTGGAGCTCGCTCCAGCGGCTGGCCACCAACGCGGCGGGCGACCCGCTGTGGCGGCGACCGCTGGTTGTCGGCTCCAGCGGCGTCCGCGCGGCGCCGTAGAAGATCGAGCCCGCTGTCGCAGTAGACTCCCACCGCAACCGGAGTCGTCATGGCGCGAGCGAGGCTCTCCTCCAAGACCGGCGAGTTCCCCCCTTCCCTGACCCTGCGGCTGCGCTCGACGCAGCAGGCCCGCGAGGCGGACGGGCTA
>JBPEXA010000421.1:0-2907 GCA_052032135.1 Thermoanaerobaculia bacterium
TGGTCTACGAGATGCTGACCGGCGAGAAGAGCTTCGGCGGCGACACCGTCTCCGACACCCTGGCGGCGGTGCTGCGCGGCGAGCCGGAGTTCGACAAGCTCCCCGCCGCGACGCCGCCGCGCCTGCGACGGCTGCTCGAGCGCTGCCTCGAAAAGGACGCCAAACAACGCCTGCGCGACATCGGCGAGGCGCGCATCGCCCTCGAAGGGGGACTCGACAGCGAGCTCGAGGCGGCACCCTCGACCGTCGCGGCGCCCTCGGGCGCGAGCCGCTGGCTGCCGTGGGCGGTCGCCGCCGTCCTCGGCGCCATCGTCGTCTGGCAACTGCGGCCGACTGCGGTCGAGAGGACCCCAGCCGCGGGGCCGCCGGCCCGCCTCACCCTGCAGCTTTCGAGCCCGCTAGAGGTGCTCGGCCTCCCCGGGCTCCAGCTGGCGCTGACCTCCGACGGCAGCCGGCTGGTCTACGCGGCGCAGGATGGGAGCCGCACCAAGCTGGTGGTCCGCGATCTCACCACCGGGATCGAGCGCGACATCCCCAACATCTCGAACGGCCGCTCGCCCTTCCTCTCTCCGGATGATCGCGAGGTCGCCTTCTTCAACGAGGGCAAGCTGTGGGCGGTCCGCCTCGACGGCAGCAACCTCCGGCGGCTGTGCGCGGCGGAGTCGATCAGCCTCGGCGGCAGCTGGGGAGGGAACGGCGAGATCGTCTTCGCCACCGCCGCGTCGTTGACTCCGATGCGCGTCTCCGACCAGGGGGGCACCCCGGAGCCGGTGGCGATCGCCCCGCCGGCCAGCGAAATCGCCGGCTCCTACCAATGGCCGCACCTGCTTCCGGAGGGGAAGGCGCTGCTCGTCTCCTTCATCGGCGAGATCGACGGCCGGGCCGGACCCCATGTGGTCTGGATCTCCCTCGAGGACGGCACCACACGGCCGTTGACCGCCGGCAGCGGCGCGATGTATCTCGAGCCGCTCGGCCTGATGGTCTTCGCTCGCCAGGAGACCGACGCCGGCGCAGACGACGACGACCGGCAGAGCCTGTGGGCGGTCCCCCTCGACCCCGAGCTCGGCACCCTCGGTGGCGAGGCCGTGGAGCTCAGCGTCCGCCCCCTGATCCGCGAAGGGCGGCCGGCCCTCACCTTCGCTCCGACGGGCTTGATGATCTACTCCACCGGCTCCGGCCTCAGCGCCGGCACCCTCGCATGGGTGAGCCGCGACGGAACGTCGACGCCGGTCGACGCCGGCCGCGCGGTGTTCTTCGCGCCGCGCATCTCGCCGGACGGTCAACGGGTAGCGGCCGGGCGCGGGGTCGCTCCGCGCTCCAACATCTGGGTGCACGACCTCGGACGCGGAAGCTCCACCCGGCTGACGACCCGCGGCCTCAACGCCTACCCGGTCTGGCACCCAGACGGAGACACTCTCATCTTCGCGTCGAATCAGGACGGCAGCTACGACCTGTATCGCAAGGGGGTCGACAGCGATCTCGAGCCCGAGCGTCTCACCGACTCGATCGCGGTCGAGGTCCCCACCTCGTGGTCGCCCGACGGCCGCCAGCTGCTCTTCTACACCGTCGGTCTCGGCTCCCGACGGCGCGACATCTGGGTCCAGCCGATCGACGGTGACGCCATGCCGGTGCTCGCCACCGAGCACAACGAACGGGCGGCGTCGTTCTCGCCCGACGGACGGTGGATCGCCTACGTCTCGGACGAGAGCGGCACCGACAGCGTCTACGTGCGGCGCTACCCCGACCGGGGCCGGCGGTGGAAGGTCTCGGGCAACCGCGGCAGCGAGCCGGTCTGGTCGCCCGACGGCGACGAGCTCTTTTACCGCGACGGCGACCGCATGATGGTGGTCGCTCTCTCGCTGACCGACGAGGTGGAGGCGGGGACGCCGCGGCTGCTGTTCACCAGCGACGCCTTCGCTCACGACATGTTCGGTCCGCCGCAGTACGCGGTGGCGCCCGACGGTGATCGCCTGCTGATGGTGGAGGCGCGGAATCTCCAGCCGACGGCCCTCGAGGTGGTCACCGACTGGTTCGACCTCGTCGAGCGGGAGGTGCGGGGGGCGGGACTCTAAGAGAAAGGTTTCCCATAAATACGGTAATATGGGTCCATGAAGACGACCATCGATCTCCCTGACGAGCTGCTGGTCGCCGCCAAGAAGGAGGCGGCCGAGCAGCGCACCAGCCTGCGGCAGCTCTTCGCCCGCGCGCTGCGCCGCGAGCTCGAGCGGGGGGCGTCTCCGCCGCCCGACGAGGCCGTGGGCCTGCGCCTGGTCACCGTCGACGGCGGCCTGCCGCCGGGGCTCGACGTCGAGAGCCGCGAGGCGATGCACGAGTGGTTGCGAGAGGCGCCTTGATCGCCGTCGACACCAACCTACTGATCTACGCCCATCGCGCCGCCGTGCCGGAACACGCGGCGGCGCAGGCGGCGCTGCGCGACGCCGCCGCCTCGACCGATGGCTGGGGCATCCCCGCTCCGGCGCTCGCCGAGTTCTGGAGCGTCGTCACCCACCCGGCGGCGGCGGGGCGACCCTCGACGCCCGAGGAGGCCCGCGACTTCGTCGACGGCCTCGTCGACGGCGGCGCTCGGCTCTGGCGCCCCGGCCCTGGGTTCGGTGACCGCCTGTTGCAGCTGGCGGTCGATCGCGCCGTCCACGGCGTGCGCGTTTTCGACCTCCAGATCGCGCTCACCGCCTTCGACAACGGCGCCGTCGAGCTCTGGACCCACGATCGCGAGTTCTCGACGGTGCCGGGCCTGCGGGTCAGCGACCCCCTTCAGTGACGCGGCGATGATCGGCACCACCCTCGGCCACTACTCGATCACCGGCAAGCTCGGCGAGGGCGGCATGGGGGAGGTGTACCGGGCGGAGGACTCGACGCTCGACCGCGAGGTCGCGCTCAAGGTGCTGC
>JBPEXA010000422.1:0-8281 GCA_052032135.1 Thermoanaerobaculia bacterium
CTCCGGAACCACGATCGACGACGATCGTCCCGGCTCGGCGACCGCGGTCGACGCGGCCGCGACCGGCTCGGGAGGCCGCCCGGCGGCGGCGACCCAGCCGGCCACGACGACGATCGGCACCGCGACCGCGCGCCATCGGAGGCGGGTCGCCGACGTCATCGCACCCGCTCCGCGTCCAGACGATCGATCTCCGTGCGCGCCATGGCGACGGCGGTGCCGAGGTAGGCGACCGACAGCACGCCGCTGATCAACCACTGCGCGGCGGTCAGCAGCAGCTGGACGAGCACACCGGCCAGACCGCTGTCGCGCAAGGCGATCGCCATCCCCTGGTTGAGAACGAAGAAGACGATGCCGAGCCCCATGCCGGCGACGACGAACAACAGCGCGATCAAGAGGACGCCGCCGAATCGCCGACCGACGATCGACGTCGCCACGCTCGCCGCCCGCAGCGGCGTCTGCTCGTCGCGCGTCGCGAGCGCCTGCCCGACCGCCATCCAGAAGTTGATCGCCAACACCGCCGGCACGACCGGCACCAGCATCAGGCAGCCGAAGGTCGCCGCGGCGGCGCCACTCCACTGCTGCAGCACGAGCGTCACCAGGACGACGACCACCCCGACGACGGCGACGAGCACCGTCGAGAGCAGCAGCATCCAGCCGAGAAGCCAGAAGAAGCGCAGCGCCGATCGTCGGCTCCAGCCGAGGAAGTTGCGGCGGGAGAAGGTGCGGAACAGCTCGGCCTCCCGACCGCTCGCGAGCGGCGCCTGCCGCTCGCCGGCGGCGAGGGTCGACACGATGCCGGCCTGGAACCAGCAGTAGACGAGCGTCACCACGGTGGTGAGGACGAAGAGCGCCGAGAGCCCGATGGCGATCGCCGCGGCGTCGAGGGAGAGCGCCTCGAGCTGGCGCAGCAGCCGCTCTGGATCGGAGGGGTCGACGTCATCGAGCCAGACGGTCGCGCCGACCGCCACCGCGATCGCCACCAGCCCCGCCGCCAGCAGCGCCGAGCAGACGACCACCTGGGCGAAGACCGCCAGCGCGAGCTCCCAGTTCCCGCGCAGGTTCGCCACCCCCCTGCCGAGGCACTCGAAGGCACTGAGACGGGGGATGCTCACGACGCGCGCAGACGGCGCTCAGACGCGAGTCTGAGCCCGCACGACCTCGCGTCGAAAGTCCTCTACCGGGAGCTCGATCGCGAAGGCCATCTCGTGCAGCCGGCTGACCAGACGGGACGGGATGCGGTCGGCGAGCGACTCTCGGCGACGGATCGCCCGATCGAGATCGACCGGGGGGGCCTCGGCGTCGTCGACCGGGTAGTTGGTGGTGAAGAGGGTCGGCAGGCAGCGGGTGTAGCGGTGGTTGAGCACGAGATAGAGCGTGTCGTTGACGAAGGGCGTCGGGCGCTGCGCACCGAGCTCGTCGAGGACCAGCACGTCGGCGTGGAGGATCGGATCGAGCACCTGGCGCTTCGACTCCTCGGAGCCGGGATCGAAGGTCGACTGGATCTCGTGGACCAGCGCCGTGAAGTCGACGAACCGCCCGCCGACGCCATAGCGCTCGATCAGCGCCTTGAGGACCGCGACCGCGAGGTGGGTCTTGCCGGCGCCCGGCGGCCCGATGTAGATGAGCCCGGTGCGCCGCGCCCGCCCGGCCTCGAAGAACCCGTCGACGTAGCGCCGGCTGAGCTCGCGGGCCTCGAGCAGGCGGTCGGCGGCGTTCGGCGAGGCGACGTTGAAGCCGCGCAGCGTCGCCGCGGCGTAGCGAGGAGGGATCGCGGCCCGCTCGAGTCGGCGGGCGGCGTCGTGCGCCGGGCGGCACGAGCAGCGGCTGGCCGTGCCGGCGCTGCCGTCCTCGACCAGCAACCAACCGGTGCCGCCGCACCGCGGACAGGGCTCGTCCGGAGGCGCGACCATGGCGAGGATCGTAGCATGCGGCCGGCGCCCGTCCCGGGCTCCGCAGCACCCCCGCCGGCGGCGGCGTCAGTCGCTGTCGGAGCGGGCGAGAGGGGCGTCCGGGACCTTCTCGAGAGCGTACTGCTGCTCCCTGCCGAGCCGGCGGTCGATCATGCCGCTCTTCACCGCGTCGAGCAGCCGGTCGACCTCGAGCTGCATCTGCTCCATCTGCTCGTTCATGTTGAGGATCACCTCGACGCCGGCGAGGTTGACGCCCAGATCGCGGGTGAGGGTGAGGATCGTCTCCAGCCGTCGGATGGTCCGCTGGTCGTAGAGGCGGGTGTTCCCGGCGCTGCGCAACGGTTTGAGCAGTCCTTCGCGCTCGTAGAGACGCAGCGTCTGCGGGTGGATCTCGTAGCGCTCGGCGACGGCGCTGATCATGAGGTACTTGCGCTGGCTCTGACGGCGTCGGGCCATGACCTCCTCCTATGCTACCCGCACCCCTCGATCATCCGGGGCGGCGGGTGGGACGACGCCCGCGGGCGACCGGCTGGCCGGCCCGCGGGCGCCGCGGTCGGTCGTGCACTCGATCAGGCGGACTTCTCCGAGTCCTCGACGTCGACGTACTCGGCGTCGATCACCTCGTCGTCGTCGCCGTCGGCGCTCGACGCCCCTTCGGGGCTCGCCGTCGCCTCCGCATCGCCCTGCTGGCGGTACATGATCTCGGCGAGCTTGTGCGACGCCTGGGTGAGCCGCGCCGACGCCGACTCCATGCTCGCGAGATCGTCACCCTCGAGCGCCTTCTTGGAGTCCTCTAGCGCCGACTCCAGCTCGCCGATCTCGGCGGCCGCCAGCTTGTCCTTGTGCTCCTCGAACGACTTCTCGGTGGCGTAGACGAGCTGGTCGAGCTGGTTGCGCTGCTCGACGAGCTTGCGCCGCTCCTGGTCTTCCTCGGAGTGCGACTCCGCCTCTTTCACCATGTTCTCGATGTCGCCCTCGGAGAGACCGCTCGACGCCGTGATGGTGATCTTCTGCTCCTTGCCGGTGCCGAGATCCTTGGCGGACACGTTGAGGATGCCGTTGGCGTCGATGTCGAACTTCACCTCGACCTGCGGCACGCCGCGGGGTGCCGGCGGGATGCCGACCAGGTGGAAGCGTCCGAGGGTGCGGTTGTCCTTCGCCATCTCGCGCTCGCCCTGCAGCACGTGCACCTCGACCGACGTCTGGTTGTCGGCCGCCGTCGAGAACACCTCGCTCTTGGTCGTCGGGATGGTGGTGTTGCGATCGATCAGCCGCGTCAGCACGCCGCCGAGCGTCTCGATGCCGAGCGACAGCGGGGTGACGTCGAGCAGCAGCATCTCCTTGACGTCGCCGGCCAGGACGCCGCCCTGGATGGCGGCGCCGATCGCCACCACCTCGTCCGGGTTGACGCCGCGGTGCGGCTCCTTGCCGAACACCTCTTCGACGAGCTTCTGGATCGCCGGCATGCGGGTCTGACCGCCGACCAGCACGACCTCGTCGATGTCGGAGGCCTCGATCCCGGCGTCGGTCAGCGCCTGGCGGCACGGCTCGATCGAGCGTCGGATCAGCTCGTCGACCATCTGCTCGAGCTTCGCTCGCGTCAGCTTGATGTTGAGGTGCTTGGGACCCGACTGATCGGCGGTGATGAACGGCAGGTTGATCTCGGTCTCCTGCGCGCTCGACAGCTCGATCTTCGCCTTCTCCGCGGCTTCGCGCAGTCGCTGCACCGCCATCGGGTCCTGACTGAGGTCGATCCCCTGGTCCTTCTTGAACTCGGCCAGCAGCCAGTCCATCAGCCGCTGATCGATGTTGTCGCCGCCGAGATGGGTGTCGCCGTTGGTCGACTTGACCTCGACGACCCCCTCCCCCACCTCGAGGATCGAGATGTCGAAGGTGCCGCCGCCGAAATCGTAGACCGCGATCAGCTGGTCCTCGTTCTTGTCGAGGCCGTAGGCGAGCGCCGCCGCCGTCGGCTCGTTGACCAGCCGCTCGACCTTGAGGCCGGCGATGCGCCCGGCGTCCTTGGTCGCCTGCCGCTGGGCGTCGTTGAAGTAGGCGGGGACGGTGATGACCGCCGACTCGACCTTCTCGCCGAGGAAGTCCTCGGCCGCCTGCTTGAGCTTCTGCAGGATCATCGCCGAGATCTCCTCCGGCGAGTACTGCTTGCCGTCGATCTCGACGCGGACCGCGTTGTCCGCTTCGGCGACCTTGAACGGCACCATCTTCAGCTCCTCGGCCACCTCGTCGTGGCGCCGGCCCATGAAGCGTTTGATCGAGTAGACGGTGCGCTCCGGGTTGGTGACCGCCTGGCGCTTGGCGACCTGGCCGACCAGCCGCTCGCCGCTGTCGGTGAACGCCACCACCGAGGGGGTGGTGCGATTGCCTTCCGCGTTGGGGATCACTCTCGCTTCCGATCCCTCCATCACGGACACCACGCTGTTGGTGGTGCCGAGGTCGATACCGATGATCTTGCTCACGAGTTCCTCCTTCTAGGGGTGTCGTCGGCGCCGCGATGCCGTTGGGCGGGATTGCGATCGGTGTCGTCCGCTGGCGCCGGACGCGTAGTGTACAAACCTTAGCATCTGAATGTCAAGTTCGTGGGCGGATAAACTTGACCTGATGCCGCTCAGATCCCGCGCTTCAACCGTCGAGCAGCACCAGCGGCGGCGTTTCGAGGATTTCCGGCGGCGAGAAGTCGGGGTCGAGCAGGAAGTTGCCGGTCACGCTCTCCGTCCGCAGGCGGTCGCCGGCGGTGGCGGCGCCCCCGATCTGGTACGAGAGGCCGGCGGCGCGATAGGCGAGGGGACCGCCGGCGACGGCGAGATCGCCACCGTCGACGAGGCCGCGGGCGGCGAGCGCGTCGAGGGTCTCCGGGAAGCGGCCGTCGAGCTGGAAGTGGGCCCGCAGCGCGCGGCTGATCCGCACCTCGGTCGAGCTCTCGACGCCGCGAGCGATGCCAGAGCGAATCCTCTCCTGGCCGTCGAGCGGCAGCAAGAAGGTGCCGGGAGCCCACAGCACCAGCCCGACCATGCTGACCAGCAGGCCGAGGGCGAGCAGCCGCCCCGGCATCGCCGGGGCGCGGGTGTCGCCCCACCACCCCTCGAAAGCGGAGCGCCGCGACGGCGGCTCCCCTTCGATCGCCACCTCCGCCTCGGCATCGGGCTCCGGGAGCTCGATGTCGGGGTAGTCGAGGGTGCCGAACTCGAGGTCGCGGTAGCTCGAATCGGCGTAGCTCTCCTCCGGCATCTCGACCGGCGGCGGCACCTCGACGGCTGGGATCTCGACCTCCGGGACCTCGATCGGCGGCAGGTCGGGCAGCTCGACCTCGCTCGTCTCGGCATCGAGCTCCAGGATCTCCACTTCCGGAACCCTCGGCGGCTGCGCAGCGGAGGTTCCGGTCGGCGCGACGGCGCGGTCGGTGCGCGCCATCCGCTCGAGCAGCTCTTCGACCGACAGCGGCTCGATCCCCTCCTCGTAGGAGACCTGATCGCCGCGGTAGAAGCGGAAGTGCCCGCTCTCCCAATCGCTCGCCTGCTCGCACAGCCGCAGGGTCTGCTCCCGCAGCGCCGCCAGCAGCTGCTCTCGGGACAGATAGTCGCGCTCGAGGAGCAGATCGATGACGCGACCGCCGCCGGCCCGGTTCTCCGCCACCAGGCCGGCGAACTCCTCGAGTGGCACCAGGTTGGAATCATCGAGGACCGTTCCCAGCCCGTCCTCCGGCGCCTGGTTGACGGCGTCGACCGAGACGATGGCACCACCGAGGAAGGTGACGCCTACGATCTCGTCGGCACCCTGGAGGGTGAGGATCCCGGTGTCGCCGCTGCGGCCGATGTGCAACAGCACCTCCGAGAAGGGCGTGTCGGTGAGGGAACCTTCGTAGGCCATCCGTCGTGCTCTTCCGCGCCGGCCGCAGCCGTCAGTAGAGCGACTCCTTCCGCCAGCGGGCGAGGTAGAAGAGGGCGAGGCCGACGATCGTCACCGGCCACGCCCAGCCGATGCCGGGATCGAACCCCCACGGCAGGCGATAACCGTAGGCGCCGATCCACGGCACCAACAGCAGGGCGACGAGCACCAGCACGGCGAGGAACGCCTGGATCGACTCTCCCGCCTCGAGCTCCGCCAGGCCGGGGAGCAGCACGCGGTAGCCTGGGCTCCACCGGCTCCCCCAGTCGACGAGCGGCGGTGCCTGCGCCTCGATCTGGCTGCGGGGGAGCAGTCGGGCGGCGACGAAGCACAGCAGCAGCCCGGCGCCGGCGATCGGCAGCGAGGCGTACTCCTCGAGCGGCGTCGACATCGCAGCGCTGTCGTCCTCGAGGATCCAGGAGCGCCGCAGCTCCCTACGGATCTCCCGTGCCCGCTCGGCTCCGCCCGCCACCTCCGCGACCCCCAGCGTCGGCACCTGCTCGAGCCAGACGGCGACCCCGGAGGAATCGAGGCGCTGGGCGCGCGCGAGCGCCCGCTCCGACTCGGCGAAGTCGTAGAGCTCGGAGTGCGCCAGGCTGAGGTTGAAGTGGCCCTGCGCGACCTCCTCGTCGAGGCTGGTGCCGCGGCGGAAGTACTCGATCGCCTGCTCGTACTCGCCCCGCAGATAGTGGCACGAGCCGAGATCGATCCAGGCGCCGGCGTTGCGGGGCTCCTTCTCCACCACCTGGCCATAGAGCTCCATCGCACGATCGCACTGGCCGGCGCGGCGGTACTGATCGGCGACCAGCTGCAACGCCGCGGGGCTCTCCGGCAGCAGTGCGAGCAACCGCTCGAGATCGGCGAACAGGCCCCCCTCGAGCTCTCCGCGCCGCACCGCCTCGGCGGCTCGCGTCGCCGGCGCCAGCTCGACCGCCACCCGCCGGCGCTGCTCGTCGAGCAAGAGGGGGACGACGCCGAAGACGATCCACAACAGCGCGAGCACCCAGCGCTCCGAGCGCTGGGCGTAGGCCCAGAGCAGAATCGACCAGTTGAGGGCGATCAGCAGCACGCCGCCCGACAGGGCGATCGGCCACAGCAGCAGAGCGAGGAGGAGCACCATCGCCAGCGGCATCGGCATCACGCGGCGCAGCGGCTTGAGCAGGCTGCCGAACAGCGCCGGGCCACGAACCGCCATCAGCAGGACGACGAAGAGACACCCGCCGACGGTGACCGCCATCAACAGCCACAGCAGCACGTTGTGCAAGGTGAGCCGCCGCTCGAGCGGGCGCCCCCACCCCCTCGCGTACCCCTCGACCACCGACACCAGCGCTTTCCAGGACGACCCCTGCTGGCGGTAGACCTCGGCCGCCGCGAAGGCCGTCTCGGGCTCGGAGGCGGCGAGCCGATCGGCGGCGGCGAGGGCGCGCGCGCTGCGGCGGGCATCGCCCAGCCGGGCGGCGTCGACGGCCCGCACGGCGGCCGCCAGGCTGAGCTCCGGAAGGCTCGACATCCCGCCTTCCTCCAACCGTTCGACCGCCGCCGCGAGGGCGGCCTGGGCCGCCTCGGCGTCGTCGGCGTCGTGGGCGGCGAGCCAGTCGCCCCAATGCAGCTGGATCGCCGCCAGGCTGCGGCGGACCCCACCGTCGAGCGGCGGCTCGACCGGCAGCTCGGACTGCGCGACGGCCGGCGCCGCCGCTGCCAGCGCCACTGCCGCCAGCAGTGCCGCGACCATCGAGCGGGGCGTCATCCTCCGCCCGGACCGTGCTTCTGCACGTAGCGGACCCGCAGCTGGTAGAGGACGTTCTCGAGCATCGCGCTCTCCTGGGGATCGAGATTGCCGCGGGTCTTGTCCTGCAGCGTCGCCAGCAGGTCGATGTGCAGGCGCGCCATGCGGGGGTCTTCCATCGACCGTCCGTCGGGCAGCTGTGCGTCGCCGAGGTAGAGCGCCGCCGGCTCGGCGAGCATGGCGATCAGCTCGGGGAAGAGCTGGGCGGCAGCGGCGCCACCCGCCGCCCCGGCGGCCTCGTCCGCCGGAACGCTCGCCTGCTCGCGATCGTCGGCGGCTCGCTCGCCTGCGCTCCCGGCGCTCCTCGACGTCTCGCCCCCTTCGGCCGCGGCGGCGCTCCCCTCGTCCTCCGCCACGGGCGGCTCGTCGGCCTCCGCAGGAGGCGCCGCTGGCGCATCCTCGAGATGACGGTACGCCTCCCGCAGCTCGCCGTCGGGCGTGAACATCCGCTTGTCGGTCACCTTGAGCTTCGAATCGCCCACTCCAGATCTCCTGATATAACCGGCTCGCCATCGTAGCAAAGCACCCGCCGGGTCCGACGATGAAGTCTCCCTCAGAGCCGACCGCGCTCACGCGCCTGACCGACCTCGTCGCGACCCTGCGCGCGCCGGACGGTTGCCCCTGGGATCGGGAGCAGCAGCTCGCCGACCTGCGACCGTACCTGCTCGAGGAGGCTCACGAG
>JBPEXA010000423.1:0-3633 GCA_052032135.1 Thermoanaerobaculia bacterium
GCCCCGCGTCGCACCCGGCCGCGCGACGCCGATCGCGCCCTGCTCTATACCGATCGCGCGGTCTACCGCCCCGGCCAGGAGCTGCTGTGGAAGGTGGTCGCCTACCGCCGGTCGGAGGCCGATCGCCGGCTCGCCGTGCACGCCGGGGCGGAGGCCACCGTCGAGCTCCGCGACGCCAACTACGAGGTGGTCGCCTCCGCGACGGTTCGCACCAACGAGTTCGGCAGCGCCTCGGGGAGCTTCCGGATCCCGGACGGGCGGCTGCTCGGCGGCTGGCAGCTCACCACCACCGCCGGTGCCACGGTGCCGGTCCAGGTCGAGGCGTATCGGCGACCGACCTTCGAGGTCACCCTCGTCGAACCGGCGGAGACGTTGCGCCTCAACCGTCCGGCGACGATCGTGGGCGAGGCGCGCTACTACTTCGGCGCTCCGGTCGTCGACGCCGTCGCCAGCTGGCGAGTGGTTCGCGAGCCCCGTTACCCGCCGTGGTGGGAGTGGCTGCGGCGCCCGCCCCGGCAGGGGAGCGAGATCGTCGCCACCGGCGAGGCGGAGATCGACGCCGAGGGGGCGTTCGATCTGACCTTCACCCCAGCGGCCGACGAGGACGAGGCGGCCGACGGCACCACCTACCGCTACGCCGTCGAGGTCGACGTCACCGATGCCGGCGGTGAGACCCGCAGCGCCCGGCGGGCGTTCGTGCTCGGTTTCGTCGCCGTGACCGCGACCATCGAATGGGACCGCGGGTTCGCCACCGACGGCGAGCCGGCCGCGGCGGCGATCGTCCGCCGCGATCTCGACGGCACGCCCCGTGCGGGTCGCGGCAGCTGGAGGCTCGTCGCGCTGGCGGCGCCGGAGTCGGTGCGACTGCCCGCCGAGGTGCCGCTGCCGCCGCCGGGTGACGACGGGACCGTCACGCCGGGCGATCTCCTCCCCCCGAGATGGGCGGCGGACTACCGCCCCGAGCAGCGGCTCGCCCGCTGGCCGGAGCGAGCGGAGGTCGCCGGCGGGACGGTGGAGCACGACGCCGACGGCGCCGCCCGCGTCGAGCTGCCGGCGCTCGACGCCGGCGCCTACCGCCTCGTCTACGCGACCGAGGATCGGTTCGGAGCACGTTTCGAGGCGAGCGAATCGTTGGTGGTGGTCGGCTCCGCGCCGCTGCCGCTGCCGGCGGTGCTCGCCGTCGAGCAGCCGGTCGTCGAGCCGGGAGGGCGCGGCTCGCTGCTGGTGCACTCCGGGCTCGAAGAGCAGCCGATGACCCTCGAGATCGCCCGCCCCGGTCGGCCGACCGAAGTGCTGCGGCTGGAATCGGCGGCGGCTCCGCGGCGGCTCGACATCGACGTCGACGAGCGCGACCGGCCGGGGATCCGCATCCGCCTGCGGACGTTGCGCGACTACCAGCCGATCGTGCTCGAGACGACGCTGTCGGTCCCCCCGAAGGAGCGCGATCTGCAGGTCGCCTTCTCGACCTTCCGCGATCGGCTGCGACCGGGCGAGCGCGAGCGGTGGCGGATCGAGCTGTCGGGACCGGAGGGCGAGCGGCTGGAGGAGGGGGCGGCCGAGCTGCTGACCTACATGTACGACCGCAGCCTCGATCTCTTCGCCGAGCATCGGCCGATGCGGCCCGACGAGTTCGACCTCGCTCGCGCGACGCTCGAACCGTGGCGCAGCAGCCTCGGCCGCTCCGGCCCGGTGCTCGAGCGCGAGCGGGAGTGGACGCGGGTGCCGTCCTATCCGCACCTGCAGCCGGATCGCGTCAAGGTCCTCGATCGCTACGGGATCGGAGGGCCCGGCGTGCGGATGCTGCGACACGCGGCGCCGCCGCTCGCCGAAGGGGCGCCGCAGCCGAGCTCGATGGCGGTGGCGGCGGAAGGGGCGGAGGTGGCCGACGAGGCGGCGATGGGGGGGGACGCGGACGCGCCGGCCGACCCGCCTGCCGACCCGCCGCCCGGCGAGCCGGGAGGCGACCCGTTGCGCACCGACTTCTCGGAGACCGCCTTCTGGCGCCCCCATCTGGTGATCGACGGCGACGGCGGCGTCAGCTTCGAGTTCGAGGTGCCCGACGCGGTGACCTCGTGGAGCGTCTGGGTGCACGCGCTGACCCGCGAGCTGCGCTACGGGGTGCTCGAGCGCGAGGTGCGCACGGCGCGGGAGCTGCTGGTGCGCCCCTACCTGCCGCGCTTCCTGCGCGAAGGGGACCGCGCCGAGCTGCGGGTGGTGGTGCAGAACCTCGGCGAGCAGACGCTGGCGGGCGACCTCGACTTCGACCTGCTCGATCCGGCGACCGAGCGCAGCGTGGTCGACCGCTTCGAGGTCGCACCGCCGGCCGGGGGAACGCGCTTCGACCTCGCCGCCGGCGGCGCCGCCACCCTCACCTTCGAGGTCACCGCGCCGCCGCGGGTCGGCGCCGTCGCGGTGCGGGTGAGCGCCGAGGCGGGCGCCTGGCGGGACGGCGAGCTGCGACCGCTCCCGCTGCTCCCCGGCCGCTTCCACCTCAGCCAGTCGCGCTTCGCGGCGCTGCGCGATCGGGCGCGGCGGGAGCTGGTGTTCGACGATCTGGCGGCCGACGATCCGAGCCGCATCGATCAGCAGCTGGTGGTCACCCTCGACGGCCAGCTCTTCTCCTCGGTGCTGGCGGCGCTCCCCTATCTCATCGACTATCCGTACGAGTGCACCGAGCAGACCCTCAACCGCTTCCTGTCGACCGGCATCGTCAGCTCGGTGTTCGACAGCTATCCGGCGGTCGCCCGGCTGGCCGCCGACCTCGCCGAGCGCGAGACGCAATACGAGCGCTGGGCGGACGAGGACCCCAATCGGGAGATGGCGCTGGTCGAGACGCCGTGGCTGCGCCAGGCGTCGGGCGGCGGCGTCGACGCCGACCATCTGCTGCGACTCCTCGACCCCGCGATCGCCGCCGCGCAGCGAGCGGCCGCCCTCGCCCAGCTGCAGCAGGCGCAGACCAGCCTCGGCGGCTTCCCCTGGTGGCCCGGTGGTCCGCCGTCGCCGTACATGACGATCTACATCCTCCACGGCCTCTCGCGCGCCCTCGAGTTCGGCGTCGACGTGCCCCGCGAGCTGGTGGTCCCGGCGTGGGGCTACCTCCACCGTCACTATCTCGACGAATGGGCGGCGGCGCTCGAGGACGACGATCGCGGCCACGAGATGCTGACGATGCTCAACTACGTGCTGTCGAGCTATCCCGCCGACGAGGCGGAGGCGTGGACCGGCGGCCTCTTCACCGCCGCCGACCGGCGGCGGATCCTCGACCACTCCTATCGCTCGTGGCGCCGCCACGCGCCGATGCTCAAGGGGTACCTGGCGCTCACCCTCCATCGCGCGGGGCGGACCGACGACGCCCGCCGGGTGTTCGACAGCGTGATGGACGCCGCCCGCACCGACGACGACCTCGGCACCTACTGGGCGCCGGAGGAGCGGGCGTGGCTCTGGTACAACGACACCATCGAGACCCACGCCACCGCGCTGCGGGTGCTCGCCGAGCTCGACCCCGAGGACCCACGGCGGCAGGGGCTGGTGCAGTGGCTGATGCTGAACAAGAAGCTCAACCACTGGAAGTCGACGCGTGCCACCGCCGAGGTCCTCTACTCGCTGGTCCACGTGCTGGCGGCCGAGGGCGAG
>JBPEXA010000424.1:0-4191 GCA_052032135.1 Thermoanaerobaculia bacterium
GCCGCCGGCTGGGCGGCCGGTGACGGCAGCTCGGTCTCGATGAAGGTGAGCTTCTCGGCGCCGATCTCGACGGTGTCGCCGGTCTTGAGCACCGCTTCACCGAGCCGGTGGTCGTCGACGAAGGTGCCGTTCGAGGAGCGCAAGTCGCGCACCAGCACCCGCAGCCCGGGCAGCACCACCACCTGGGCGTGCTCGCGACTCACCGACGGATCGTTGAGCAGCACGACGGCGTCGGGCGCTCGCCCGACCGGGTTCTCGCCGGTCTTGAGCGGGAAGGTCCCGGCGGCGCCGCTGAGCTGCTGCCCCTCGCCCGAGGCGTCGAGCTTCAGCTCGACGTCGCCGAACTTCAGCCGGGCGCCCGACTTCAGCTCGCGGACGCGGGACGGCATGCCGTTGACGCGGACGTCCTCCTGGCTGCCGCGACTCTGGAGCACCGCCCCCTCGGGGCCGATGGCGACCACCGCGTGCAGCGGCTCGACCTTGTCGCCCTGGATGCGGATCTCGCAGTCCTGATCGCTGCCGATCTTCGTCTCGCCGAGGCCGAGCTGCACCGGCGTACCGCCGCGATCGAAGGCGTATTTCTTGCTCAACTGCCCATCCTCAGGCACCCGTCCAGCGGACGCAGAACTCCGCGTCGGCGACCGGCCAGGTGCCGGCGAACGGGTACTCCTGGCCACCGGCCTCGAGCCACATCGAGTAGTAGATGACGTCTCCGCCCCAGGTGACGCCTCCCTGGGTGTAGGTGAGACCCTGCCGCTCACCCGGACCGACCCCCCACAGCCCACGGCCGAACTCCTGGCTGTTGAAGGTCTCGAAGGTCCCCTCCGAGGTGATGTAGGTCGCCGCCAGCAACGCCACCCGCACCGGCTCTGACGAGAAGTTGCACACCGACAGCTTGCCGTTGACCAGCACGTTGGTGCGCTCCTCCATCGACCCGAGCACCGCTTCGCGCTCCTCGAGGACCGAGCGGATCTCCTCCTCGGCGACCGCGACCTCGGTCTCCATCAGCGCCTGCGCCTCCTTGACGGCGGCGTTGGAGTCGGTCCAGCGCAGCACGACGAAGGCGAGGATGCCGGCGAAGGCGATCGCCACCGCCGAGACCATCATCGTGATCTTCGGCAGGCCGGCGTCGGCGCTCATCGAGCCGAGCCCCCCGCGGACGCCCCGTCATAGGGCCGCACGCAGAGGACGGCCGCCTGGTGCTTCTTCTTCTCGATCCGGCAGTTGAAGGCGCCGAGGAAGCTGCAGCTCACCCGCTCGTCGGACCCCTTGACCCACAGCGAGGCGACCGAGTTGTGCTCGAACGGCTCGAAGATCAGCCGCGGCAGCACCTGCATCGGCCCCTGGCGGCTGCCGAAGAGCAGCCCCCGCACCTCCTCGCCCCGTCCGGTCTCCTGGCGCGGCGCCGGATGGTCGGGGTAATGGAGCTTCGAGAGGTCGTCGAGCGACGGCATCGCCCAACCGCTGACCCCCGCCGTCCGCTGCCGCGAGCAGTAGCCGACGGCGTCCGGCCAGCGCATCTTGGGGGAGACCGACTTGGTCCACACCAACCCGGTGTCGTGGTCGACGATGAACGCCCCCTCGTCGGAGAAGCGGTCGACGTTCTCCATCTCCTCTTCCCACTCCGCCACCAGCTCGCGGAGCTCGATGGTGGCGACCACCGTCCCGGTATCCGGCGCCTTGACCGCCTGCTTCCAGGTCGGCCCGTTCTCGATGCCGATCGGGAACGCCTGCAGCAGGTGCTCGCCCGGCTTGATCTTGATCTCCTGCACGGCGTCCCGCGTCAGCCGCACCAGCTCGGTGCCGTCGAGCTCGACCAGGCAGTCCATGTCGGCCGACAGGATCAGCACCGGTGGCGGCACGTAGACCGGCGCCGGCCCGACCACCTTCGGCTTCGGCGGCGGCGCCTTGTCCTGCGAGCTCGAAGGCGGCTTCGGTTTCGGTTTGGGCGGCGGCGAGCTTTGGCTCCACGCCGGCGACGCCGCCAGCCAGGCGACGGCCACGATCAGCGCGGCCGCCTTCGCGATCCAGGTCCCAGTTCTCATCGGAAGGTCCTCGAGCATCCCTGTTGATCTTGCGGTTACTGTAGCAGGACCATCCGCTCCCGCCCGCCTCCGATCAGGTGACGCTGGTGAAGATCTCGACGATGTCCTCGATGACGCCGATCGCGGCGTTGGCGCCGACCGCCGTCGTGCTCGCCGCCGCGCCCATCGCCATGGTGGTCGTGCCGATGGTGTCGCCGACCGTCTGCATGATGTCGCCCACCTGGGTCATGAACTGGCCGATCTGCTCGACGGTGTTGATCAGATCGCCGAACTGATCGCCGAAGATCGAGCCCATCTGGTCCATCGCGCTCGACCCTTCGCTCTCGGACGTGCTGCGCACCTCTTCGAGCTTGTCGGTGGCGGTGGTGACGACCTCGTCGACGTGCCCCTTGAACTCCGACACCTGATCGGCGACGGAGACCAGGAAGTCGCTGTCGACGTAGCTGCCGAGATCGCTCATCCGGTTGGAGAGCTCGCTCTTCACCTCGTCGATCATCCCCTGGAAGGGCGAGTGGAGGTGCTGGTCGGTGATCGACCGCGTCTCTTCGAGCGCCTGATCGAGGCTCTGGATCTCGTCGCTCAGCGTGTTGACGGTCTCGTCGACCATCGCCATCACCTGATCGGCGTCGGGGATCAGCTCCTGCACGCCCTGGTCGAGCGACTCGACGACGCCCTTGCACGACTCGAAGAAGCTGTTGCCCTGCTCGATCGCGCCGTCGACGTTGGAGCGGATCTCGTCGGCCCGGCTGGCGAGCTCGTCACCCGCCTGCTGGATCTGCCCGACCGCTTCTCCCGCCTGGCCGATCATCGCCTCACCCTTCGAGCTGAGGTCGTCCCACTCGGTCTCGACCTGGGACTGCACCTCCTGCACCTGGCCGGCGGTGTCCTGCAGCTCGCTGATCAGGCTCTCCGCCTGGCCCGCGAGGTCGCTCTCCACCTGCGAAATCGCTTGCTGTACCGCATCGAGAATGCTCATACCGTTCTCCTTGGTTCCCTGGCAGCGCTATCGGCTGGCGCCTAGATGTCGATCCCGACCATGGAGGCCAGGCCCTTGATGTGCTCGAGCGCTTCGAACAGCGGCTTGAGGATCTCTTCGAGGACGTCGAGCACCGCCTGGGTCGCCTGCCGCTCGAGCCCCGCCTCCTCCGCCTTGCCGAAAATGCTCTCCTTGACCTGACCGAGGGCGCCGACCAGCTCGTCGACGATCTGGTCGATCAGCTGGTTGGCCTGCTGCTCGATCTGCGCCTGCAGGTCGTCGAGCACCATGTCGACGCCGGCCTGGATGACGTTCCCCTGCACCAGCTCCATCCCCTGGGAGAACATGTCCCCCATCTCCGAGAACGACATCCCGACCATCTCCTCGACCTTGGCGCCGGTGTCCTGGATCCCCGACTCCATCTGGTCGAGGAGGTTGGTCGCCATCGACTCGGTCGCCTGGAAGGTCTCGTCGATCGTCGACTGAAAGCTGTCGATCTGATCGTTCGCGAAGTCGGTCGCGGCATGGAGCGCTTCCCGTCCGGCCTGGACGTGGTCGTGCACCTGACCGATCGCCGCCTGGGCCGCCTCGTTGGCCGCTTCGATGGTCTCGCGACCGGCATCGACGTGGCCGCGGAAGTCGTCCATCTGCTGCTGCGCCGTCTCGAGCGCGCCGACGACGCCGTCCTTGATCTCCTCGACCCCGCGCTTCAGCTCGCCGATCTTGGCGTCGGTGTCGGCGACCTCGCTCTCCACCATCGCCTGCTGCTCGGCGACCTTCTGCTGCAGGCTCGACATCTGCTCCTGGATCTGACTGCCGAGCGACGCGAGGCTCGACTGCTTCTCGGTGACGACGTCCTGGAGGCCGGAGACCATCCCGACCAGCGACTCCGACTCCTGGTTGATCTGCTCGAGGAGCGGCGTCGCGTTCGGCGAGACGTCGAAGATTTGCTGGATGAGATCTCTCATGTCCTATCTCCTGGTTCGCGGAGCCGATTAGAGGCCCAGGCTCCTGAGCAGGTCGAGGGCGACCTTGATGGGCTGGACGGCGATCTTGGCGGCGGCGATCACCGGCACCGCGGGACCGAGGGCGCCCGTGGTGGCCGAGCCGAGAGTCGCCATGGTCAGGTTCTCGGCGATCTCGGACATCAGGAACTCGACCGCCTCCTCG
>JBPEXA010000425.1:0-6038 GCA_052032135.1 Thermoanaerobaculia bacterium
CGCCGGCGTCGTGGCGCTCGCCGTCGCCGGCCTGGTCGTGTGGCGGATCGAGCGGCCGAGCGAGCAGACGGCGAGCGTCGAGCCGGCGGCGGCGGTGCGCCCCACCCTGGCGGTGCTGCCGTTCGACGATCAGACCGGGCGTGGCGATCTCGCCTGGCTGGCGCACGGCATCCCGGAGCTCGTCTTCGAGTCGCTGGTGACCGCCGGCGCGGTGCAGATGGTCGATCCACGGCGGGTCTCCCAGTCGCTGGCCGACCTCAAGATGGAGCCGACGTCGATGTCGCCGAGCGCCCTCGACCAGGCGGCGGGGCTCTTCGACGCCGATCGCATGGTGGTCGGCAGCGTGCGGGTCGACGGCGACGAGCTGCGGATCGACGCGCGGCTGATCGCCGGCGCCGGCCTCGAGGAGGACATCCCGGTGACGGTGCGGACGCCGCTCGGCAGCGGCGCGCCGTCGCGGGCGGTCGCCGCGCTCGAAAACGAGATCCTGGAGGCGTTGGCGGTGCGGCAGGCGGGTGGCGCCGAGCCGCCTCTCGATTCGCCGGCGCTGCCCGCCTACACACAGGCGACCGAGCTGCTGCGCGAGGGGCGGACGCTGGAGGCTCGCGACCTGCTCGAAGCGGCGGTCGAGACCGATCCCGGGTTCGGGGCGGCCTCGCTCCGCCTGTCGCAGGCGTACGCCGACCTCGGCCTCGACGGCGAAGCGCTGACCGCCGCCGACCGGGCGGTCGAAGCGCTCACCGGCGGCAGCGAGCGCCTCGCCCTGGTGGCGCGAGCGCAGCAGGCGAGGTTGGCGGGCGATCCCGATCGCGCGCTCGAGCTGCTGACCGAGCTGGTGGCGCGGTACCCGACCGACATCGAAGCGAGCGTCGAGCTCGCCGACGCCTACGGCGCCGCCGGCCGCTTCGACGAGGCGCTCGGTCACCTCGAGCGGATCGTCGAGCAGGCGCCGAGCCACCCCCAGGCCTGGTACTTGCGGGCCAAGTACTCGATTCTCTCCGGCAACAGCCGCCGGGCGGTCGACGACTATCTCGTCCGCGCCATGGTGATCCAGAACAAGCTGCGCAACCGGCAGGGCCAGGCCGACGTGCTGAACGCCTTCGGCGTCGGCTACCGGCAGCTCGGCGAGCTCGAGGAGGCGGAGCAGAGCTACCAGAAGGCGGCGCAGCTGCGCCAGCAGCTGGGCGACGAGCGTGGCTACGCCACCACCTTGCGCAATCTGGCGCAGATCGCCATCTCGCGAGGGCGTTTCGACGAGGCGGAGGGGCAGCTGCTGGAGGCGCAGGCGAAGCTCGAGGCGTTGGGCGACGAGCGCGGGATCGCCGACCTCTACAACGAGCTCGGCATGATGGAGGAGGCGCGCGGCAGCTACGACGCCGCGCTCGAGCGCTTCCGCCAGGCGCTGCAGATCCGCCGCCGCCTCGGCGACCAGAGCGCGATCGCGCAGAGTCTCAACAACATCGGCTTCGCCAGCCACGAGCTCGGCCGGGTCGACGACGCCGCCGTCTATTGGGGCCAGGCGCTGGAGCTGTTCAACCAGACCGGCAACCTGCAGGGGCAGGTCAGCGTCCGTCACAGCCTCGGCCAGCTGCAGACCACCCAGGGCGACTGGGCGGCCGCCAACGAGTCGTACCTGCAGGCGCTGGAGCTGAGCCGCGAGCTCGAGTGGACGCCGGCGATCGCGGCGTCGCTCGGCTTTCTCGGTCGCGTCGCCCACCATCAGGGTCGCTACGGCGCGGCCCTCGACTCCTTCGACGAGGCGCTCTCCCTGTTCGAATCGATCGACGACCGCCGCGGGTTGGTCGAGTTCGGGCTCGCTCGCGTCGCCACGCTGCTCGATGCCGGCGACCTCGAGGACGCCCGCGCCACGCTCACGACCGCGCAGGGGGTGGTCGCCGAGGTCGGCAGCTCGGACCAGCGGGCGGAGGCGCTCCGCCTCGAGGCGCGGCTGCGGGAGCTGGCCGGCGAGCCGCAGCGCGCGGCGGCCTCGCTCGACGAGGCGCTGGCGGCGGTCGGCGAGGGGGGCAGTCGCGCGGTCCGTCTGCGGGTCGAGCTCGCTCATGCGCAGCAGCGCGCCGACCGGGTAGCGCTGCGCGAGCTCTTCGAGCGCACCGAGGCGCTGGGAGACGCCCAGCTGCTGCTCGCCGCCGGCACCTCGCTGCTCGAGGCGGAGCTCGCCGCCGGGAGTCTCGATCGGGCGCGAGCGGTGTTCGGCAGGCTCGAGCGGACCTTGCGAGGGGTCGGCGACTATGCGGGGGCGGCGACGATCTACGAACTGCGCGCACGACTCGCGGACGCTCTCGGCGAGCCGACGCGGCCGTGGGAGCAGCGGGCGGCCGACGAGCTGGAGCGGCTGCGCCAGGCGTTGCCGGCCGTCGAGGCGGCGGCCATCGACGGGGAGGAGGGGGGCGATGTCTGAAGGCGAAGGGCCGGTCGACAGCTCGGTCGAGGAGGTGTTCGAGCGGGTGCGGGCGATGGGCCGCGAGAACGAGAGGATCCTCGCCGATCTGGTCGCCGGCGAGCGGCGGTTCCGCCAGCTCGCGAAGGGCGTCTGGCGGGTGCAGGAGGACGAGCGCCGCCGGCTCGCCAGGGAGCTGCACGACGGCATCGGGCAGACGCTGACCGCGCTCAAGAACCATCTCGCCTGGCTGCAACGCCAGCAGGCGATCGTCGATCACGCCGACGACCTCGAGCGGGCGGTCGATCTCGCCGCCGAGGCGCTCGACGACACCCGTGAGCTGTCGCGGCTGCTGCGCCCGCCGGTGCTCGACGATCTCGGCCTCGCGGCGGCGTTGCGCTGGCTCGGCCGTACGGTCGGCAAGCGCTTCGACCTCGAGGTCGTCGTCGAGGCGGAGGAGCTGCCGCAGCGACCCGCCGCCGAGCTCGAGACGGTGCTCTTCCGCATCGCCCAGGAGGCGCTCACGAATGCCGCCAAGCACGCCGGTGCGGGGACCTGCAGGGTGACGCTGGCGTGGACCCCGCCGGACGCCGAGCTGCAGGTGGCCGACGACGGCCGAGGCTTCACGGTGGAGGCCACCCTCGCCGAGGTCGACGATCAGACCGGGGTGGGGCTGCGCGGGATGCGGGACCGGGTCGAGCTGTTCGGCGGCCGTTTGGACCTAGAATCGACCCTCGAGGAGGGCACCGTGGTCCGCGCACGGCTCCCTCTCAATGGAGATCGATGAGCCTCTTCCGCGTGCTGGTCGCCGACGACCACACCCTCGTTCGCGAGGGGCTGGTCAAGCTGCTGCGGGAGACCGGGGAGTGCGAGATCGTCGCCGAAGCGTCCGACGGGCTCGAGGCGGTCGAGAAGGCGATCGCCACCCGTCCCGACGTCGCCGTGCTCGACATCAGCATGCCGCGCCTCAACGGCATCGAAGCGGTGCGCCGCATCCACGAGGCGCTGCCGCAGACCCGCATCCTCGCCCTCACGGTGCACGACGAGGAGGAGTACGTCATCCACATGATCCGTGCCGGCGCCTCCGGCTACCTGGTCAAGGACAGCGCCGCCTCGGAGCTGATGGACGCGGTGCGCACCCTCGCCTCCGGCCAGGGGTATTTCGGGCCGCAGGCGGCGCAGATCCTCGCCGAGCAGTACCGCAACCCGTCGGCGGCGGGTGATCCGTACGGCTCGCTCACTCCGCGCGAGCGCGAGGTGTTCCACCTGGTAATCGAGGGGAAGACGACCAAGGAAGTCGCCAAGGAGCTCGGCGTCAGCTTCAAGACCGCCGACAACCACCGCTCGCGGGTGATGGACAAGCTGGGGGTCAAGAACGTCGTCGAGCTGGTCCGCTTCGCCGCCAAGCGGCAGCTGCTGAGCTGACCGCGCGCGGCAGAGAAAAAGAGCCCGCCCGGCGGAGCCGGGCGGGCGGATGGGATGAATCGGCAGGTTGTTCCGAGTCGCTCAGGGGAGCGGCCAGGGCACCTGACCGATCAGGGTGATCTGGTAGTCGGCCGGCTCGACGCCGTCGTTGACCACCGTCACGGTGTAGTCACCGAAGGTGAGCGGCACCGCGGTGGCGAGCGCTCGACCGGCGGCCGGTACAGAAGTGCCGACCAGGTTGCCGGTCGGATCGTAGATCTCGACCGTGAGGAAGTCCGCGAGAGCGCTCTCGACCAGGGCGACTACCAGCAGGGTGTCGTCACTGACCGCGAGGGAGTAGCTCATCGAGGCCTGGGGGCCCGCGGCGTCGTGGCGAGTGGACTGCTTCTCCTTCTTGTCGGGAGAATCGAACTCGTCGGAGATGCCGTCGCCGTCATCGTCGGAGTCCGAGTCGTCGGAGTCACCGTCGTTGTCGTCGTCGGAATCCTCGTCGTTGGGGATGCCGTCGCTGTCGGCGTCGTCGCTGTCGCTGTCGCTGTCGCCGTCGTCCTCGGGATCGTCGCCGGTCGCCCGCACGTTGACCGACACCGTGGCGGAATCGGAGCCGCCGCGGCCGTCGGAGATCGTGTAGGTGAAGGCATCGACGCCGAAGAAGCCGGGGTCGGGGGTGTAGGTGATCGTGCCGTCGGCGTTGACCACCACCGTACCGTTGGCCGGCTGCGAAGCGGAGTCGATTGCGATGGGATCGCCGTCCGGATCGCTGTCGTTGGCGAGCACTGCGATCGTGACCGCCGTATCCTCGTCGGTGACCGCCGCGTCGTTCGCCGCGTCGGGCGCGGTGTTGGTCGATTCGACCGTCACCGAGACCGTTGCCGAGTCGGAGCCCCCGTTGCCATCGGAGATGGTGTACGTGAAGGCATCCGTGCCGACGAAGCCGGCGTTCGGCGTGTAGGTGATCGTGCCGTCGGCGTTGACCGTGGCGCTGCCGTTGGCCGGGTCGCTGGCGTCAGTGACCGAGAGGGGGTCGCCATCCGGGTCGCTGTCGTTCGCTAGGACGGCGATGACCACGGCCGTATTCTCGTCGGTCGTCGCGGTGTCGTTGACAGCATCGGGATCGCCGTTGCCGCCGGCTTCGTTGACCGTCACCGTCACCAGGCCGGTGTCGGTGCCGCCGTTGTTGTCGGAGACCGTGTAGCTGAAGCTGTCGGTACCGAAGAAGCCGGGGTCCGGGGTGTAGGTGATGGTGTTGTCGGCGTTGACCACCGTCGAGCCGTTGGCCGGCTGGGTGACGTCGGCCACGCTCAGCGGGTCGCCGTTGGGGTCGCTGTCGTTGGCGAGAACGTCGATCACCACCGCCGTGTCCTGATCGGTGGTCGCACCGTCGTCGCCCGCGACCGGCGGATCGTTGCCGGTCACCTCGTTGACCGTGACGGTCACGGTGGCGCTGTCGGTGTTGCCGTTGCCGTCGGAGATCGTGTAGCCGAAGCTCTCCGTGCCGGTGAAGCCGGCGTTCGGCGTGTACTCGACCTGGTCGCCGCCGGCGGTGGTGACGATCACCACGGAGCCGTTGGCGGCCGGACCGGCGTCCTGGAGCGACAGTTCGTCGTTCTCGGGGTCGGTGTCGTTGGCGAGCACGTCGATCAGCACCGGGGTGTCGGCGTCGGTCGTCGCCGTGTCGTCCATCGCCTCGGGCGGGAGGTTGACGCAGGCGTCGTTGCCGATCATGTGGTAGGTGCCGGCGACGGTCTCGTCGTTGGTCTGCAGCAGACCGGAGCCGACCACGCCGATGAGGGTGTTGGTCGAGCCGGAGACGCTGTTGAGCGTCGCGCCGGCGCCCATCTGCGAGGCGCTGCCGCTGCCGTCGATGCCGTCGAACTTGTCGAGCGACACCGCCACCCGGATGGTGCCGTCGGCGGTGAAGCTGCCGGCGTCGGCGTCGGCGACCGTGCGGTAGATCGAGCCGGTCGAGGTGTCGAGCCAGCCGTAGCTGAAGGTCGGCGGCAGCAGTTGCGGCGTCTCGCCGGTGCGCATCGAGGTGAAGTAGACGGTGTTGTTCGGCGCCGTCCACTCGACGCGCCAGATGGTGTTGGGGGGCAGGTTGGAGAGATCGGAGACCTTCATGATGGTGAAGATCTTCTGATCGATGGCGAGGTCGCCGTCGGCGTCCTCCGCCCTCTCGGAGATCGCCACCGACAGGATGTCGTGGGCGGCGCCG
>JBPEXA010000426.1:0-2565 GCA_052032135.1 Thermoanaerobaculia bacterium
GACCAAGAGGGACATCGAGGCGTTCCTCGAGGCGGGCGAGGCCGCCCCGCCCGCGGCGACCACGGAGGTCGTCACGGCGCCGGTCGCACGCCCGACTCCCGAGGGCTTCTACGTCCCCCCCTACGTCGAGGGGGAGCGGGTCGAGATCGAGCCGATGTCGAAGATCCGGCAGATCACCGCCGCTCACATGTCGTACTCGAAGGCGACGTCGGCCCACGTCACGACGGTCTTCCACATGGACCTCTCGAAGGTCGACCGCGCCCGCGGCCGGGCGAAGGCGGGCTTCCAGCGCGAGCACGGGACGAAGCTGACCTACATGCCGTTCATCTTCAAGGCGGTGGCGACGGCGCTCAAGGCCAACCCGAAGCTCAACGCCGCCATCGACGGCACCAACATCGTCTACAAGAAGGACATCCACATCGGGATGGCGGTCGCCCTCGACTGGGGCCTGCTGGTGCCGGTGATCCGCAACGCCGATCAGCTCAACCTCGTCGGCCTGGCGAAGACCGCCAACGATCTCGCCGACCGGGCGCGCTCCAAGAAGCTCTCCCCCGACGAGCTCAAGGGGGGGACCTTCACGGTGACCAACCCGGGAGTGTTCGGGACGCTCTTCGGTACCCCGATCATCAACCAGCCGCAGGTCGCGATCCTCGGCCTGGGGACGATCGAGAAGCGGCCGGTGGTGGTGACCGACGCCGACGGCAACGATTCGATCGTCATCAAGAAGATGGCCTACTTCGCCATCACCTACGATCACCGGCTGGTCGACGGCGCCGACGCCGATCACTTCATGAACCACGTCAAGCGGACGCTCGTCGAGGAGAGCTGGAGCGAGCTCGACGCCTTCTAGGCTCGGACGGGCGCCGACCGCGGGCCGGGTCGGCCGACCGATGGTTTCGCCGCGCAGAGAGCTCGACACCGCCTTTCTCGGCCGCGTCGGCTATCGCGCAGCGGTCGAACTGCAGGAGGCTCGACGGCGGGCGGTGATCGCCGGCGAGGCGCGCGAGGCGCTCTGGCTGCTCGAGCACGATCCGGTGTTCACGGTCGGCCGCAACGCCGACCGCGCCGACGTCGTCGCCCCCGCCGGGTGGAGGGCGGAGCGGCGCATCGAGGTCTTCGAGAGCAGCCGCGGCGGCAAGGTGACGTATCACGGTCCCGGCCAGCTGGTCGGCTATCCGATCGTCGATCTCGACCCCGATCGGCGGGACGTGCGCCGCTACGTGCGCGACCTGCAAGCGGTGCTGGTGCGCACGCTCGCCGACTACGGCGTCGACGCCGACGGTCGCGGCGACCCGGAGATCGGCGTCTGGAGCGGCGATATCAAGGTCGCGTCGATCGGCATCCACATCCGGCGGTGGGTGACGATGCACGGCTTCGCCCTCAACGTCTCGACCGAGCTCGAGCATTTCGACGGCATCGTCGCCTGCGGCCTCGATCAGGTCCGGATGGGGTCGATCGAGAGCCTGACGGGGAGTGCGCCGCCGCTCGAGGAGGTCGCCGTGCGGGCCGCCCGGCACTTCGCCGACGTCTTCGACCGCGAGGTGGCGGCGTGAGCCGCCGCATCACCCTCGGGCTCAACGCCGTCATCGTCGCGGTGACGGACGACGATCCGCGGGTGCTCGCCATCGAGACGCCCGACGGCGCCGCGCTGCCGTCGGGGCCGCTCGATCCCGACCGCCACCGGACGCTCGAGCTCGGTCTGCGCGGGTGGGTGCGCGAGCAGGCCGGCCTCGACCTCGGCTACGTCGAGCAGCTCTACACCTTCGGCGATCGCGATCGCATCGGCGCCACCGACGAGCGCCTCGTCTCGGTCGTCTATCTCGCCCTCGTCGAAGAGCGCGACGTCCTGCTGCCGAGCGCCGGTTGGCGATCGATCTACGATTTCCTCCCCTGGGAGGACTGGCGGGAGGGGCGCCCGGCCGCTCTCGACGAGCGGCTGATCCCCGGCCTGCAGCGGTGGCTCGAGCGGGTCGGCCGCACGGCCGAGCGGCGGGAGCGCTGCGCGGTGGCGTTCGGCCTGCGCGGCGCCCCCTGGGACGGGGAGCGCGCTCTCGAGAGGATCGAGCTGCTGTACGAGGCGGGGGTGATCGTCGAAGGGGGAGGCGCCGAGCCGGCCGCGATCGGCGGGACGCCGATGGTGCTCGATCACCGGAGGATGCTCGCCAACGCTCTCGGCCGGTTGCGGGGCAAGATCCGCTACCGCCCGGTCATCTTCGAGCTGCTGCCGCGAGATTTCACTCTGTTCCGCCTGCAGCGGACGGCGGAGGCGCTCGCCGGGACCCGCCTCCACAAGCAGAACTTCCGGCGGCTGGTCCAGCGCGGCGGCCTGGTGGAGGGGACCGGCGAGCTCGACACCGGTACCGGTGGGCGGCCCGCCGAGCTGTTCCGCTTCCGCCAGGACGTGGTGCGCGAGCGCCCGGCACCCGGCGTCGGGCTGCCGCCTTCGAGCGCCTGAGCCGCCGCCACCGCCGCCGAGGTGGCCCCCCAGCGTCGGCCACCGCAAGCGCAGGAACGCCGCGTGGCGCCCGAGCTGTCGATCACGAGGGCCCGATCACGAGGGCCCGA
>JBPEXA010000427.1:0-1581 GCA_052032135.1 Thermoanaerobaculia bacterium
GCCGGCGCGCGCGGAGGGAGACGGCCCGTGGACGCGCGTCGTCCTGCGCGGGGTGACGGTGATCGACGGCACCGGCGCGCCGCCGCGCGGGCCCGTCGACCTGGTGATCGAAGGCGATCGCATCACCCGCGTCGCCGGCGTCGGTGTCCCGGGCATGCCGATCGACGACGAGCGTCGACCGCAGCTCGAGGAGGGCGATCACGAGATCGACCTCAGCGGCATGTACGTGCTCCCCGGCTTCATCGACATGCACGGCCACATCGGCGGCGTCCAGCAGGGGACGCCGGCGGAGTACGTCTTCAAGCTGTGGCTCGCCCACGGCATCACCACGGTGCGCGACCCGGCGTGCGGCAACGGCCTCGAGTTCTGCATCGAGCACCGCGAGAAGAGCGACGCCAACGAGATCACCGCGCCGCGGATCTTCGCCTACCCGGTCTTCGGCATGGGCCACGACGGACCGTTCACGGCGCCGGAGCAGGCGCGGGGGTGGGTGCGCGACATCGCCGAGCAGGGGGCGGACGGGATCAAGTTCTTCGGCTACCGGCCCGACATCATGGAGGCGGCGATCCGCGAAGCGAGCGAGCGCGGTCTGCGCACCACCTGTCATCACGCCCAGCTGGCGGTGACGCGCGTCGACGTGCTCGACTCGGCCCGCTGGGGGCTGACGTCGATGGAGCACTGGTACGGCCTGCCGGAGGCGCTGTTCGACGACCGCGTCATCCAGGACTACCCCACCGACTACAACTACTTCGACGAGCAGCACCGGTTCGGCGAGGCGGGGCGGCTGTGGGAGCAGGCGGCGGCACCCGGCAGCGAGCGGTGGAACGCGGTGATGAACGAGCTGATCGAGCTCGACTTCACCCTCGATCCGACCTTCACCATCTACGTCGCCAGCCGCGATCTCCACCGCGCGCGGCGCGACGAATGGCACGAGACCTACACCCTGCCGTCGCTCTGGCGCTTCTTCCAGCCGGACCGCAACGCCCACGGCTCCTACTGGTTCTACTGGACGACCGCCGACGAGATCGCCTGGAGGGAGAACTTCCGCCGCTGGATGGAGTTCGTCAACGAGTACAAGAACCGGGGCGGTCGGGTGACCACCGGCTCCGACTCCGGCTACATCTTCCGCACCTACGGCTTCGGCTACGTCGGCGAGCTCGAGCTGCTGCAGGAGGCGGGCTTCCACCCGCTCGAGGTGGTGCGCTCGGCGACCTTGATGGGGGCCGAGGCGCTCGGCGCCGACGCCGAGATCGGCTCGATCGAGCCGGGCAAGCTGGCCGACCTGGTGTTCGTCGAGGAGAACCCGCTCGAGAACTTCAAGGTGCTCTACGGCACCGGCGCCATCCGTCTCGACGACGAGAACCGGGCGGTGCGCGTCGGCGGCGTCCGCTACACCATGAAGGACGGCATCCTCTACGACGCCCGGGAGCTGCTCGCCGACGTCGCGGCGATGGTGCGCCGAGCGAAGGACGAAGAGGGGTTCGAGATCGTGCAGCCGGGGATGGCGCCGCCGGTGGCCGCCGACGACTAGGCGGCCCGTTCTAAACGGCCCGTTCTCATCGGCACGTTCTAGTCGGGCTG
>JBPEXA010000428.1:0-2080 GCA_052032135.1 Thermoanaerobaculia bacterium
GAGCGGCACCATCGTCGACACCGGCAGGTAGACGCCGACCGCGAACGCCAGGCTCGGCACGCGGAACAGCTCGGCGACGAGGGCGATGCCGACGCCGATGCCGACCAGCCCCCACGGCAGCGACTGCTCGAGCACCCCTTCGATGACGATCTTCATCAGCGTCGCCTGCGGCGCCGGGATCTCACTGGTGCCGAAGCCGTAGCTCTCGTTGAGCGCGAGGACGGTGAGACAGACGAAGACCGCGCAGGTGAGCACGCCGGCGAGCTCACCGATCTGCTGGCGCCGCGGGGTGGCGCCGAGCAGGAAGCCGGTCTTGAGGTCCTGTGAGGTGTCGCCGGCGATCGACGCCGCGATCGCCACGACGCAGCCGATGGTCAACGCCGCCGTCTTCCCCATGTCGCCGGTCCAGCCGAGGGCGAGGAAGATGCCGGAGGTGGCGAGCAGGGTCGCGATCGTCATCCCCGACGTCGGGTTGGAGGTGACGCCGACGAGGCCGACGATGCGCGACGAGACGGTGACGAAGAAGAAGGCGGCGATCGCCACCAGCACCGCCGCCAGCAGCCGTCCGCCGAGCCGGTCGAGAGTGGCGAAGACCTGGGGCACCAGCGTCATCACCGCCACCAGCACCAGCACCCCTCCACCGACCACCTTCAACGACAGGTCGTCGTCGTGGCGGCTGATCGCCTCCGCCGCCCCCCGGAGGCGTCGGCGCAGCTGGCGGGCGCCGACCTTGAAGCTCTCGATCATCGTCGGCAGGCTGCGGACGAGGGTGACCAGGCCGCCGGTGGCGACTGCGCCGGCGCCGATGTAGCGCACGTAGCGGGTCCAGATCCGCGACGGGCTCATCTCGGCGATCGTCTGCTCGGTCTCGGGGTAGAAGGGGGCCGTCATCCCCTCCCCCCACCAGGCGATCAGCGGGATGATCACCAGCCACGAGAGCAGCCCTCCGCCGACCATGATGGCGCCGATCCGCGGGCCGAGGATGAAGCCGACCCCGAACAGCGCCGACGAGTTCTCGAGACCGAGCTCCCCCTTCTTCAGCAGCGGCACCTTGACGTGGAGGTCGCCCGGCACCAGCTTCAGCCAGCCGACCGTCAGCTTGTAGAGGGCGCCGACGGCGAGGCCGCGGAAGACGTTGCTCGCCCGTCCGCCGCCGACCTGGCTGGCGACCAGCACCTCGGCGCAGGCGGTCCCCTCCGGGTACGGCAGTCTGCCGTGCTCGCGGGCGATCAGGAAGCGCCGCAGCGGGACCATGAAGAGGACGCCGAGCAGCCCGCCGCACATCGCCAGCAGCGTCATCTGCAGGAGGGTCGGGTCGAGCCCCCAGAGGAAGAGCGCCGGCAGCGTGAAGATGACGCCGCTCGCCACCGAGCTCGACGCCGAGCCGACGGTCTGCGACAGGTTCGCTTCGAGGATCGAGCTCTCGATGCCGCTCCGGGCCAGCAGGCGGAAGGCGGCGACGGTGATCACCGCCACCGGGATCGAGGTCGAGATGGTGAGGCCGACCTTGAGCCCGAGGTAGGCGTTGGCGGCGCCGAAGATGATGCCGAAGAGGATGCCGGCGAGCACCGCCTTGAAGGTGAACTCGGGCGGCGAGTCGCCGGCGGCGACGAACGGCTCGTAGCTCTCGCCGTCGGCCAGCGGCTCGTACGCCTGTCGGCTCAGGCCGCGTCCGCTCATCGACCTCCCCCGGCGCTGCCGCCGAGGCAGTCGAAGGTGGCGTCACCGCCGATCGGCGATCCTGGGGGCGGATCGAGCGCCGGCACCGGCGGCTCCCAGGCGACGGGCGGCCGTTCGAGCCAGCCGTCGATGCGACGGGCGAGCAGCTCGGCGACCGCCGGCTCGCCGCGCCCCGCGAGCGCCGCCAGCGTCGCGTCGGCGGTGGCGCGGACGGTGGTCGACGCGTTGGCGTCGGCGGCGAGCGCGATGAGCGCCGCCACCACCGTCTCCTGCACCGTGGCGCTCAGCGGCGCGGGGGCGTCGCCGCCGTCGAAGGCGGCGTCGACCATCGCCGACAGCACCTCGTCGACCGCCGGCATCCCGGCGTCGCGGGCGTGGTGCTCGGCGACGCGGTTGAGGC
>JBPEXA010000429.1:0-1522 GCA_052032135.1 Thermoanaerobaculia bacterium
GCCGCCGGCGGCCTGGCGGCGGCGATCGCCGTCGGACCGGGCCCAGGTGGTGAGTTCGCGCTGCGCGTCGGTGCGACCGTGCTCGCCGCAGTGCTCGTCTTCGGGTCGACGACGATCGTGACCGGCGGCCGGGCCGGCACCGCCCGGACGACCCTCGCGGTCGTCGCCGGTGTCGCAGCCATCGTCCTCGCCGGGTGGCCGTCGTGACCGCGCTCCTGGCCGCCGCCGTCGTCGCCCCCGCTGTCGCGGCGGTCCTGCTCACCGTCGCCGGCCGCCGGGGAACCGGGCGGAGCCAGGCGGCGCTCGACGCTGCCATCCCGGTCGCTGGCGCGGTCGTCGCCGCCTGGTGGGCCGTCCTCGCCACCCCGACCGACACGCCGACCTGGGGCGGGCTCGAGGTCTCGCCACTGGTGGCCGTGGCGCTCGCCGGCGTCGCCCTCGTCGTCGCTGCGTCGTCTCCCACCGGGGACGTCGCCCGCTCGACCGCGCTCACGGCACTCACCGTCGTCGCCGTCGGGGCGACGTCGGGCGGCGTCGAGTTCCCCGACCGCACGCTCGCCGCCGGGGTCGTCGGCGGCGCGCTGCTGCTCGCCGTCGCCGCCCGGTCCGACGCCGAGGCGTGGACGGCGCCGGTCACGACGGTGGCCGCCGGCGTGCTCGGCGCGATCGCCGTGGTGGTCGACCAACCCGACGTGGGCGCGGTGGTCTCGCTCGCCGGCGTGACGATCCTCGTGCTCGGCGCGCTCCGGCCCACGGCAGGGTCGCTCTCGGTCACCTTCGCGCTCCTCCCGGTGGCGTCACTGGTCGTGGTCCTGGTGGTGCGCGAGATCGCGCCTGCGGGCGACGCCGAGCGGGTGGCGGCGGTGGGCGCGGTGCTCGGTGCCCTGGCCACGGTCGGTCTCGCCATCGCTCGCCATCGCCCGTCGCCGGTGCACCTCCCGATCGCCGCCCTCGTCGCCGGCGTGGTCGTGTCGGTGCAGGACCTCCCCGACGCCCGTGGGGCGGGTCTGCTCCTCATCGCCGGCGGCGCCCTGGCCCTCGCGGCCCGTCACCCGGTCGGCCTCGTCGCCGCGATCCCCGGACTCACGGCGTCGGTCGCCGCCTTCGGCGCCGCGACCCACCCCGCCCACGCTGCCGCCGGCGGCACCGCCGTCGCGCTCCTCGCGGTCGGCGTCGCCACCGCACCCCGCCCCGACCCGCTGCCGAACGACGCCGAGCGCCGGGTCCTCCTGCTCGCCGCGGTCGCATTCGCCGTGCTCCCCGCCTGGGGTTGGTCCGGCGTGGTCCTCGACGACCACGCCGAAGCGATCGCCACCGCAGCGGCGTTCGCGCTACCGGTCGCCATCGGGTTGCAGCTGCTGCCAGGAGGATCGGCAGGGGTCGCCGGTAGGCTCGCCCGCCGTCGCGACGACGCTCTCACGCCCTCTCCGGCCACCCCACCCCATGGCAGCACGATCCTCGAAGTCGACGGCGAAGTCCCGCGCCGGGAAGGCCGCCTCCGGGCGCGCCTCGACGAAGAAGC
>JBPEXA010000043.1:0-1621 GCA_052032135.1 Thermoanaerobaculia bacterium
GCGGGACCGCCCTCAGCTACCTGGGGTTCGTCGGCATCATCGTGCTCGCCGGCTTCCTGGTCGCCCCGCTGGTCCAGACCCAGGCGGAGGAGCTCGCCGAGGAGTGGCCCACGATCCGTGACGACCTCGAGGAGCGCTGGGACTCGTTGGCCGAGCGGTCCAAGGAGGACAACTGGTTCGTCGAGATCCTGACCGTCGACGAGATCCGCGACCAGCTCGGCGGCTCCACCCCACAGGAGGTCGAGGCGTTCGACGAGGCCATCGCCGAAGCCGAGGACGCGCTCAACGAGAACGATCGCGGGGGCGTCGCGACCCGACTCGGCGACGCTGCCGGCGCCATCCGCCCGCAGCTCGAACAGGAGGGCGGGTTCGCCGAGCAACTCGACACCGTCCGCGAGATCGGCACCCGGATCTTCGAGGTGGGGCTCATCTTCATCCTCGCCCCGATCATCGCCTTCTACCTGCTCGTCGACCTCCCCCACATCGGGGTGATCATGCGGCGCCTGGTGCCCGAACGAGCACGCCCGCAGGTGTTCCACGTCGCCCACCGCCTCAACCACACGATCGGCGGCTACTTCCGGGGTCAGCTCGCCGTGGCCATGATCGTCGGGGCGATGGTGAGCCTGGGCCTCGGGATCCTCGGGCTGCAGTTCTGGATCATCGTCGGCATGATCGCCGGCCTGTTCAACATGATCCCGCTCATCGGCCCGTGGGTCGGTGCCATCCCCGGTGTGGCGATCGCCATCACGACCGAGGACTTCGGCACCGCGCTCTGGGTCGTGGCGATCATGACCATCGCCCAGCAGATCGACAACCACTTCATCTCGCCGCTCGTCATGCAGCGGACAACGAGCCTGCACCCGGCGGTCGTGATGTTGGCGCTGCTCGCCGGCGGCACGCTCGGCGGCTTCTTCGGGCTGCTGCTCGCGGTTCCGCTGACCGCGACGATCAAGGTCATCGTGGGCCACCTCTGGGCGGTCTACGTGCTCGAGGTGCCGGTCGACGAGGTGCTCGCAGCCGACGACGACACGCCGCCCCTCGAGGACCCCGCGATCCTCGCCCCGATCGAGCACTACGTCGAGGGCGACCTCGGCGAGCACGGCGGCCTCGGCGCCCACGCCGACGGTCCGGGCGACCACGCCGGATCCGACGACGCCGGGTCGGACGACGCCGGGTCGGACGAGCCGGCGACGACGAGCGCCGACCGCTGATCCGCACCCGCGAGGGTCGGGTTCAGGCGCTGCGGCGTCGGTAGCTGTCGAGCTCGACCAGCGGCGGCAGTTCGTGCTGGGAGAGCAGGAGCGGCTCGTGTTCGGGGCGCTTCAGCACGACGGGATGATCGGCGCGCCCCTCGAGTCCGGCCCGGCCGAGTGCGGCGCGCAGGACCGCGGTGGCCTGGGGTCCGAGCTCGTCGAGGGTCCGATTGCGGTGGCGGCGCTCACCGAGGTCGACCTCCGCGATGCCGTCGACGCCGACCGCCCGTACCACGTCGACGAGCAGGGCGATGTCGACGCCGTAGTCGTCGACGAACGGGAGCCGCTCCAGCAGACGCCGCCGACCGCCGTACTCCCCGGCGAGCGGTTGGCCGATCGAGGCCAGCTCCGGGAACAGGTTGGCGAGG
>JBPEXA010000430.1:0-3716 GCA_052032135.1 Thermoanaerobaculia bacterium
GCCCGCGGTAGGCCTCGATCGCCGCGGCGGTGTTGGGGACGCGGTCGAGCGGCAGCCATTCGGCGGCGCCCGCCGACGCCTTGACCACCGCCGCGGTGACCGGCGCCGAGCCGCGGTCGCGCACCACCACGCGGCCGACCCCCGCCCCCTCGCACACCCGCAGGATCGCCCCCAGATTGCGCGGGTCCTGGACGTCTTCGAGCAGCACGACGAGGTCCTCGTCGCCGCCGGCGGCGGGCTGCGCGACGGCGGAGAGCTCGGCGACGAAGCCGTTGTGGACGCCGGCGACCTCGCGATCGAGCTCGCGGGCGTCGACCCGCTCGAGGGGCACCGACTGCCGCCGGCAGAGGCGCTCGATCTCCTCCGCCCGGCGGCCGCCGCGGCGGCTGGCGATCCGCACCCTGGCGACCTCGTGGGGGCGGCGGCGTAGCGCCTCCCGCACCGGGTGGTAGCCGTAGATCAGCACCGCGCCGTCACCCCTCGAGCAGCGCCACGGCGAGCGCCGCCATTCCCTCGCCGCGGCCGACGAAGCCGAGCCGCTCGTTGGTGGTCGCCTTGAGCGCCACCGCCGAGGGATCGACGCCGACGATCTCCGCGATGCGCTCGCGGATGGCGGCGGCGTAGGGGGCGATCTTCGGCGCCTCGGCGATCAGCGTCAGGTCGCAGTTGACGACCCGGTAACCGCGGTCGCGCGCCATCTCGACGATGCGGCGCAGCAGATCGGTGCTGTCGGCGTCGCGCCACCGCTCGTCGCCGGGGGGAAAGTGGCTGCCGAGGTCGCCGAGGCCGGCGGCGCCGAGCACCGCGTCGCCCAGCGCGTGGAGCAGCACGTCGGCGTCGCTGAAGCCGTCGAGGCCGCGCTCGAAGGGGATGCGCTCGCCGCCGAGGACGAGCTCGCGCCCTTCGACCAGCGGATGGACGTCGTACCCCTGTCCGACCCGGAAGCTCACGCCTTGGACCTCACGGAGCGCCGATGGTATCCCGCAGCAGGGCGGTGACGATCGCCAGGTCGGCGGGAGCGGTGAGCTTCGGGTTGGGGGCCGCCGCCTCGACCGCCGCCAGCCGCACCCCGGCGATCCGCTCGACGACGCTCGCCTCGTCGGTGCCGGTGAAGGCGGCCTCGCGCGCCTCGGAGAGCGCCCGCTCGAGCAGCTCGCGCGGAAAGACCTGCGGCGTCTCGGCGCGGAAGAGAAACGTGCGGTCGACGGTCGACTCGATGCGGCCGCCGGCGACCAGCTTGAGGGTGTCGGCGACCGGGCGGCCGAGCACCGCGCCGTCCGCTTCGGCGCAGGCGGCGAGGCACGCCTCGACGTCGGCGGGCGACACCGCCGGCCGCGCGCCGTCGTGGACCAGCACCAGCTCCTCGGGGTCCGCGGGGCTCGCCGCCAGGCAGAGCTCGACCGAGGCCTGGCGCGAATCGCCGCCGGCGAGCACCAGCACGCGGTCGTCGGCGAGGATCTCGCGGGCGCGGTCGACCTCGCCGGCGGGCACCGCCACGGTCGCCGACAGCGCCCCGACCTCGAGCAGCCGCTCGACGGTCCAGGCGATCAGCGGCCGGCCGGCGATCTCGACGAACTGCTTGGGGAGCCGCGAGCCGAAGCGCTCGCCGCTGCCGGCGGCCGGCACGAGCGCGTGGAAGGGGATCGACACCGGTGAGCGATCAGACGGTGAGGATGTCCTTTTCCTTGTTCTCGAGGGTCTGGTTGGTGTCGCCGATGTAGTGGTCGTGGAGCTTCTGGATCTCGTCCATGCCGCGATGCTCGTCGTCCTGGCCGATCTCCTTGTCCTTCTCCATCTTCTTGAGCGCCTCGTTCCCCTCGCGGCGCGCGACCCGGATCGCGTTGCGCGTCGTCTCGGCGATGTCGTGCGCCCGCTTGACCATCTCCTTGCGGCGCTCCTCGGTGAGCGGCGGGATCGGGATCCGCACCACCTTGCCGTCGTTCGACGGGTTGAGGCCGAGGTCGGCGCCCTGGATCGCCTTCTCGATGGCGCTGATCACCGTCGGGTCGTACGGCTGGGCGACGATCAGCGTGGCGTCGGGCACCGACAGGTTGGCGACCTGGTTGATCGGCGTCGGCGAGCCGTAGTAGTCGACCATCACGTGCTCGAGGATGGCGAGCGAGGCGCGGCCGGTCCGCAGCTGCTTCAACTCCTCGTGGAGATGATCGACAGCGTGCTTCATCTTGACCTCGATTTCGCGGAACAGCTCCTGCATGGCGGTCTCCTCCTCAGCTCACGGTGGAGCCGATCTTCTCACCACAGACGACCCGACGCACGTTCCCCTCCTTCATCAGGTCGAAGACGACGATCGGGATGCGGTTGTCGCGGCAGAGGCTGATCGCCGCCGCGTCCATCACCCGCAGGTTCTGCTCCAGCACCTGCTGGTAGCTCACCGTCTCCAGCTTCACCGCGTCGTCGTGCCGGTTCGGATCGGCCGAGTAGATGCCGTCGACGTTGGTCGCCTTCAGCAGCACCTCGGCGTGGATCTCGTTGGCGCGCAGCGCGGCGGCGCTGTCGGTGGTGAAGAACGGGTTGCCGGTGCCGGCGGCGAAGATGACCACCCGCCCCTTCTCGAGGTGGCGGATCGCCCGCCGGCGGATGAACGGCTCGGCGACCTCGCGGATGTCGATCGCCGTCTGCACCCGGGTGGCGACCTCGCGCTTCTCGAGTGCGTCCTGGAGCGCCAGCGCGTTGATCACCGTCGCCAGCATCCCCATGTAGTCGCCGGTCACCCGCTCGATGCCGCGATGGCTCGCCGCCAGCCCGCGGATGATGTTGCCGCCGCCGATGACGATCGCCATCTCGACGTCGAGCTCGCTCACCACCTGGATCTGGTCGGCGATCTTCGCCACCACCTGCTCGTCGATGCCGAACGGCTTCTCGCCCATCAGGGCTTCGCCCGACAGCTTCAGCAGGATCCGGCGATAGGCGGCTTCGGCCATCGCGCGGCTACCCGAGCTGCTCCGCGACCTCGGCGGCGAAGTTCTCCTCGCGCCGCGCGAGCCCTTCGCCCAGGGTGAAGCGGGCGAAGCGCCGCACCTGGATGTTCTCGCCCATGCGGGCGACCGCCTCGGTGACCAGGTCGCCGACCGTCTTGTCGGGGTCCTTGACGAACGCCTGCTCGAGCAGCACCTGCTCGCCGTAGTACTTCTCCATCTTGCCGTCGACGATGCGGTCGACGATCTCCGCCGGCTTGCCCGACTCGAGCGCCTGCTCCTTGTAGAGCTCGCGCTCGCCGGCGAGCACCTCGTCGGTGACCTCCTCGCGGCGGACGAAGCGGGGGTCGGTCGCCGCGACGTGCATCGCGATGTCCTTGACCAGCTCCTGGAAGTCGTCGGTGCGCGCCACGAAGTCGGTCTCGCAGTTGACCTCGAGCAGCACGCCGATCTTGCCGCCGGCGTGGATGTAGCTCGTCACCAGCCCCTCGGCGGCCGCGCGGCCCGCCTTCTTGGCGGCCGCCGCCAGCCCCTTCTTGCGCAGGAAGTCGATCGCCTTGTCGACGTCGCCCGCAGTCTCCTGAAGGGCCTTCTTGCAGTCCATCATGCCGGCGCCGGTGCGCTCGCGCAGCTCCTTCACCATCTTGGCGTCGATGTTCATCGTCGGTCTCCTACCGACGGCCGGCTCTCCGGCCGTCCGGTGTTGTCGTAAGAAAACGGCCAGCGTCGAGGCTGGCCGGTCGTTGCAATCGAAGCGGGCCGGCGTGCGGCCCATGACGC
>JBPEXA010000431.1:0-4699 GCA_052032135.1 Thermoanaerobaculia bacterium
GCAGGAGGCGGTGACGGCGATGCTGACCGACCTCGAGAGCGCGTCGTTCATCCGCATCGATCCGCCGCCGGAGGCGGCCGGATTCCGCACCACCCGCACCCTGCTCGAGGAGCCGGTCGGCGAGGTGGCGCCTCCCGGCGATGCCGCGGCCGAAGGCGAGGCCGACGGCCGGTGATCGCCCTCTAGGGCGGCCGTCCGCCGACCCGCGAAGGCCCTAGCGAGCGCGCTTCTCGGCGCGCTCGTGTCGTTTCGCCCCAATGGTGGACGAAAATGGACAGAAATGGACCAAGTTGCTAGAGTGACGGCTTGGATTCCTGTTCCTGTGGGCGGTGAACAGTGTTTCGTGGCAGCGCTGCGACCAAGATCGACGACAAGGGTCGTCTCAAGCTCCCGACCGGCTTTCGCCGGCAGTTGCTCGAGGCGTTCGGGCCCGACGTCTTCATCACCTCGGTGCGCGGCACCTCGGTCTTCATCTACCCGGTCTCGGTGTGGGAGGAGATCGAGCAGAAACTCGCACTGCTGCCGAAGACCGACCAGGTCAAGCAGCGCTTCCTGGAGCGCACGAGCTACTACGGCCAGGAGGGGCACCTCGACAAGCAGGGGCGGGTGGTGTTGCCGCAGATCCTGCGCGAGAGCGCCGACATGAACGGCGAGGTCGTGGTCAGCGCCCGCCTCGACCATCTCGAGGTCTGGAACCACGACCGGCTCCGCGAGCGGTTCGCGGATCAGCCGTTCGACGACGACGACTTCTCCTACCTCAGCGATCGGGGGATCTGATCGTGGGACGGGGATGGCGCGGAGGAGAGGGGAGCTGAGCGTCGGCCGGTCCACACCACGTCCCCGTCCTGCTGCGCGAGACGCTCGAGCTGCTGTCGCCGGTGGTGAGCGGCCCGATCGTCGACTGCACGGTCGGCCTCGGCGGCCACGCGGAGGCGTTGCTGCAGGCGCATCCCGACCAGCCGCTGGTGGGGATCGATCGCGATCGACGGGCGCTCGACCTCGCCCGAGAGCGGCTGGCGCCGTTCGGCGAGCGGGTCGTCCTGTTGCAGGGGGAGTTCGATCGCGTCGGCGAGCTGCTGTCGTCGGCCGGCTTCGAGCGCGCCGGCGCGCTGCTCGCCGACCTCGGCGTCTCGTCGATGCAGCTCGACAGCGCGGAGCGCGGCTTCAGCTTCCGCTTCGACGGTCCGCTGGACATGCGGATGGGGGACGGCGGCCCGACCGCCGCCGACATCGTCAACGAAACCTCGGAGGGCGACTTGGAGCGAATCTTCAGAGCGTATGGTGAGGAGCGGCAGGCGAGGCGGGTGGCGCGGGCGATCGTCGACGCGCGGGCCGGCGGGCGGATCGAATCGACCTCGGAGCTCGCCGATCTGGTGCGCCGGGCGAAGCGTCGCGACCGGCGGCATCCGGGCCGGCCGCGCCGGGACCCCGCGACCCAGGTCTTCCAGGCACTGCGCATCGAGGTCAACGAGGAGCTGCGCGGTCTCGAGCGGCTGATGGATCAGATCGGCGGCCTGATCGAGCGCGACGGCCGCCTGGTGGTGATCTCGTACCACAGCCTCGAGGACCGCATCGTCAAGAACCGGCTGCGCGACCTCGCCCGCGGCGAGATCGACGAGGTGACCGGCCGCACGCGCTCGGAGACCCGGGTGCTCGAGCTGCTGACGCGCAAGCCGATCCGCCCCTCCGAGCAGGAGGTCGCCGTCAACCCGCGAGCGCGCTCGGCGCGCCTGAGAGCGGCGCGGAGGCTGTGATCGGTTGAAGAACGTCTATTCGATCCGACGGCCGGTCGCCAACGTCTACCTGGTGCGGGAGCGCGATCGCCGCCTGCGCCGCGACCTGCTGACGATGCTCGCCGTGGCGGTGCCGCTGAGCCTCGCCCTGCTCGCCTACCTGTGGGTGTCGAGCCAGGTGTGGGCGACCGGGTATGAGGTGCGGCGCCTCGAGCAGCAGCTGGGAGCGCAGATCGAGCGCGAGCGGGCGCTGACGGTCGAGGTCGCCGAGCTGTCGCGGCTCGGCCGGGTCGAGCGAGCGGCGACGGAGCTCGGTCTGACGCCCCTGGCGGTCGAGCAGGTCGCTTTCGGCGGGGAGCTCGAATGAAGGGCCGGCTCTGGTGGCTGCTGGCAGTCGCCGCCGCTTGGGCGGCGGGGCTGACGATGCGCCTCTACGACGTGCAGGTGGCGCGCCACGACCACTTCGCCGAGCGGGCTCGACGACAGCAGCAGCGCGAGATCGTCCTCACACCGCCCCGGGGGACCATCTACGACGCCCGCGGGAGGGCGCTGGCGCTCTCCTTCGAGACACGCTCGATCGCCGCCGATCCGACGCGGATCGACGACCCGGACGTCGCGGCGCGGCGGATCGCGGAGGTCACCGGCGGCGAGGTCGAAGCGATCGCCCGGCGGCTGGGCCAGACCGACCGTCGTTTCGTCTGGATCGAGCGCCAGCTCCCCGTCGAGCGGGTGCCGGCCGCGCTCGATCTCGAGATCGACGGCGTGCTCCTGCCCCGCGAGAGCCGGCGCGCCTACCCCCTCGGCCCGGTCGCCGCGTCGGTGATCGGCTTCACCGGCGTCGACCCGAAGGGCCTCGCCGGCCTCGAGCAGGCCTACGACGCCAGGGTCGCCGGGCGGCAGATCCGGCGGCCGGTGCTGCGCGATGCGCGGCCCGGTCGCGTCCTCTACCGCAGCTTCGAGCTCGAGCAGCCGATTCCGGGCGACGACCTCCACCTGACGATCGACAGCTCGATCCAGCACGTCGCCGAGCGGGAGCTGGCGGCGACGATCGAGGAGCACGGCGCCGTCGGCGGGTCGGTGATCCTGCTCGATCCGCGCGACGGCGCGGTGCTGGCGATGGCGTCGTACCCCGGCTTCGACCCCAACGACTTCGGGCGCTATCCGCCGCGCCTGCGCCGCAACATCCCGGTGCAGGACATCTACGAGCCGGGCTCGACCTTCAAGCTGATCACGGCGGCGGCCGCGCTCGAGGCGGGGGTGGTCGATCCGCTCGATCGCTTCGACTGCGGGCGCGGCAGCGTCGTCTTCCGCGGCAAGCTGATCCGCGACCACAAGTCGTTCGACGAGCTCGGCTTCGCCGACGTCATCGCCCTGTCGAGCAATGTCGGCGCCATCCGGATCGGCGAGCGGGTCGGTGAGCGGCGGCTCCACGAGACGATCCGCGCCTTCGGTTTCGGCGCCCGCACCGGGATCGACCTCAACGGCGAGGAGGAAGGGCTGGTGCGCCCCGCCGACCGCTGGCACAAGCGGGACATCGCCTACATCTCCTTCGGCCAGGGGATCTCGGTCACCCCGCTGCAGCTGGCGAACGCCTTCGCCGCCATCGCCAACGGAGGGACTCTCTATCGACCCTACGTCGTCGCCGCCACCGGCGGCGACGGACAGCGCCGGCCGCTCGCCGATCGACCGCACGTGCTCGGCCGGCCGATCAGCGCGGCGACCGCGCGCACCCTCGAGCGGATGCTCGAGCGGGTGGTGACCGACGGCACCGGTACCAACGCCGCGATCCCCGGCTACCGGGTGGCGGGGAAGACCGGCACCGCCGAGAAGCCGATCGGCGGTCGCTACGCCGAGGGGCGCTACGTCGCCAGCTTCGTCGGCTTCGCCCCGGCGCGCGACCCGCGCGTCGTCTGCCTGGTGATCGTCGACGAGCCGGGAGGGCTGCGCTACCACGGCGGCGACGCTCCGGCGGCGGCGTTCTCGAAGATCGTCCGCCACGCCCTGCTGCGCCTCGGCGTGCCGCGGGACGACGAGCCCGAGCCGCCGGCCGCCGAGGGCGAGCGTGTCGCCCGGCGTCCGATCCCCACCACGACGCCGCCTGGCGTCACCTCCTGATGCGGATGGCGGATCTCATCGCAGGACTGCCGATCGAGGGGGCGATCGACGACGCGGCGGCGCTCGACGTCCGTGGCATCGCCCACGACTCGCGGCGGGTGGAGGCGGGCGACCTCTTCGTGGCGATGGTCGGCGACCGCCACGACGGCCGGCGCTACGCGCCGCAGGCGGTCGCTCGCGGCGCCGCAGCCGTCCTCGGTCGCGGCCCCGCCCCCGCCGAACTCGGCGTCCCATGGCTCTCCGCCGACCGGCCTCGCGAGCTGCTCGGGCCGCTGGCGGCGAGGGTGTTCGGCCACCCCGACCTCGAGCTGGCGATGATCGGCGTCACCGGCACCAACGGCAAGTCGACGGTGGTCGAGCTCGTCCGCTCGATGCTCGAGGCCGCCGGCCGCCCGACGGCGTCGATCGGAACGCTCGGCTACCGCTTTCGCGAGCTGATCTTCGAGGCCGATCGGACGACGCCCGAGGCGTCCGATCTGCTGCGGATGCTGCGCGCGATGCGCGACGCCGGCGCCGAGGCGGCGACGATGGAGGTGTCGTCGCACGCGCTGTCGCTGTCGCGGGTCGAAGGGGTGCAGTTCGATGTCGCGGTGTTCACCAACCTGACTCGCGACCACCTCGACTTCCACGGCGACGTCGACGCCTATTTCGACGCCAAGCGCCGGCTGTTCGGGCACCTGAAGACCGGTGGACGGGCGGTGGTCAACATCGACGACCCCTACGGGCGGCGACTGCGGGAGACGCTGCCCGAGGCGACGACGTTCGGCGCCGGCGGCGACGTCTCCGCGTCCGGCGTCGAGATCGGTCTCGACGGCATCCGCGGCACCCTCGACACGCCGGTCGGCCGCGTC
>JBPEXA010000432.1:0-5016 GCA_052032135.1 Thermoanaerobaculia bacterium
ACCGCGTTGGATGTGGGGGTTCGAGCACGGGATCAACGAGGCGGGTCTCGCCGTCGGCAACGAGGCCGTCTACACGACGCTCGATCCCCGCGACTTCCCGGACGCGCTCGTCGGGATGGACATCGTCCGCCTCGTGCTCGAGCGCTGTGCGTCGGTGGATGACGGCGTCACCGAGATCGAGGCGCTCCTCGAGCGGTACGGCCAGGGAGGTGGCGGTCACGAAGGCGGCGCCCGCCCCTACTGGTCCTCGTTCCTCCTCGCCGACCCCGCGTCGGCTGCTGTCGTCGAGACGAGTGGGACGGACCTGGCGATCGAGCGAGTGTCGGATCGCCGGGCGATCTCCAACCGGCTGACGATCGAGCCGTTCGCTGCCGAGCGCAGCGTCGACTCGACGCTGCTCGACGTACTCGTCCAACCGCGGCTCGAGGCGTCGCTGGCGGCCCTCGCTGCGGGCCCGGCATCGGTCGACTCGATGAAGAGGCACCTGCGGAGCCACGAGGGTGGCGACGACGGCTGGACGGTCTGCATGCACGCCGGCTCCGAGGCGACCACGGCGTCGATGGTGGCGGAGCTGCCGAGCGACGGGCCCCGGGTCGCCCACGCTCTGTTGGGTCAGCCGTGCCGGTCGATCTACGTGCCGCTCGTCGTCGGCGAGCCGTTGGGCGACGTGCCGCCGTGGGAACGGTTCGCCGCACTCAGCGACGACGCAGACGACGACCTCTCGTCGCTCGAAGCCGAGTTGGCACGTGAAGTCGCCCCCGGTGCCGGTTGGAACACCGAGGTGTGGCGGCGCCTCGAACCGTTGCTCCCTGCTGCCTGACTCCTGCCGGTCGCGAGAGCCGGGACGACCGAAGCCACCGACCGGATCGTGTGGTGGAAGGCGTCCTGAGGACGCCCCTCAGCCGCCGTCGGCGTCCGGCGTCTGGGCTAGACCGCTGTCGCGGGCGAGCTGGCCGGCGTGCCAGCGGTCGGCGGCGTCGAGCTTGCGCAGGATGTTCGAGACGTGGACGCTGGCCGTCTTCTTGGAGATGAAGAGCTCGTCGGCGATCTGCCCGTCGGTGCGGTCGAGGGCGAGCAGCTCGAACACCTCGGCCTCTCGCGGTGTGAGGCCGAGGTCGCTGGTCACCAGATCGCGCGGCGAGGCGGGCGGCTCGTCGTCGGCGAGCTTCAGTCGAGCTCGTTCGGCGACACGCTGACAGCGAGCGACCAGCGGGACTGCGCCCAGCTCGCGCGCCTCGGTCCATGCCGCCGTGAGCAGTTCGGTTGCACGGGCGCGCTCGCCGCGTGAGGCGAGCAGCGCCTCGGCAGTTCGGTGACGGCACCAGGCGGCGCCGTAGCGGTCGCCGAGCGTTTCGGCCGCAGCGACCGCCTGCCGCCACGCACCGGCGTCGGGGCCGGTCACCCGCGCCGCCTCGGCCACGCACCGAGCCCGCGCCGCCGCGATGAGCGGACTGGGCGCACCGGCCTGGCGGGAGAGGAGCTCGTCGACCTCGGCCACGAGGGCGGCGGCCAGGCGGCGGGGCTTGTCGGGATCGATCGCGCCGCGCCGGCCCCGGCGGACCGGCCGCGCAACCTGGTCGGCGAGCGCAGCCAGCGCCAGCGCGGACGCCCGCAACCGCTCCAGCACGAAGTCGAGCCCGGCAAGCCCCTGCAGCGCGCGGTCGGTGTGCGCGGCCGCCGCGTCGGGGTCGTCGCGCAGGAGCGCGAGTTCGGCCCGCACGCTGCTCTGCAATGCGTCGGCCAGCGGAGTGAACCGATTCCGGGCGCCGAGCAGAGCTTCGCACTCGTCGAACCGGCCGCGGCGGAGGGCGAGCAACGCGGCGTTGACGTTGTCCTTGGTGCACACCGCCATCGCCCGACCGGCCAGCAACGACTCGAGGTGCTCGGCTTCCTGCCACCGCCCGAGCACGAGCAGCGCTTCGACACTGTTGATGCCCGCCGAGCCGAGGGTGATCAGGGCACGCGGACCCGGCGCCCGAGCCGCATCGAGGCCGACCGCAGCGGTTTCCTCCAACCGGCCGGTGGTGAAGAGGACGTGGGTGTGGTTGGTGTGGACGCGCAGCAACAGGTCGGGATCGTCGGCCTCGTCGGCGATGACGATCGATGCGCGGGCTGCGTCGAGTGCACGATCGACGTCGCCGAGCTCGGCCAGGCATGGCCCGAGGGTGGCGAGCGCGTGCCCCTCCGTGAGCCGGTCGCCGAACCTCCGGCTCAAGGCGATGGCGCGCTCGCTGGCGGCGACGCTCTCGTGCGCCCGCCCGGCCCCCATCAGGATCCGTCCTTCGAGGCACACCGCCTGGGCGTGTGCTGCGCTGTCGGGCTGCGCCGCCAACGCCGTGCGAAGATCGTCGATGACGGCGAAGGCCGTTTCGTCGTCGCCGTTGTTGGCGGCCGATCGGGCGAGAACCGAGGTGATCGCCACCAACCGCTCGGGCGGGGCGTCCCGGTCGAGGAGGCCGAGAGCGTCGGCGGCGTGTCGGGCGGCGGTCTCGATGTCAGCGCTCCAGTAGGCGGAGTCGGCGACCCGGCGCAGCAGTTCGGCGTCGTCGACGTCTGGGTGCTCGCACGCACCGTTGGCGCGGCGGTGGGCGTCGAGGGCGGCGGTGAGCTGCACGGTGGCGGCGTGCACGGAGTAGAGCGCCACCGACGCGTCCGCAGCCGCGATCCAGGCGGGGCACGCGCGAGCCCACTCGCCGGCGCCGTGGAGGTGCTCGGCCAGCACGGCGGCGGCGTGCCCGGGGCCGGCGGCGCTGACGCTCGGGTCGGCCGCCAACGCGTCGGCGGCCCGGGCGTGGAGCCGGGTTCGTTCGGCCGGGAGCAGTTCGTCGAGCGCGACCTCGCGCAGCAGCGCATGTCGGAAGCGCACGAGCTCGGCGGCCGGCTCGTGGACCAACACGCCGCGGTCGACTGCCTCGGCCAGTGCGTCGTCGAGACGGGGACCGAGGTCTGCGACGGCGGCCACCACCGCGCCGTCGGCGCTGGTACCGAGGATCGCGGCGGCGTGCACCAACCGGCGGGCGTCGCCGCTCAGCTGTCCGAGGCGCAGCCGGAGCAGATCGCGCAGCGCCGGCGGCAACGTGCGCTCGTCCTGCACCACCGCCAGCTCTTCGGCGAAGAACGGGTTGCCCTCGCTGCGGCGGTGGATGGCGTCGACCACCGTCCACGGTGGCGGGGACCCGGTGGTCAGCATGAGCAGCTCGCTGACCTCGGCCGGGGAAAGGCCGGCGAGGTCGATGGGCGAGACGGCCGGATGGCTCCGGAGCTCGGTGAGGATGCGGGCGGCGCGCGACGTCGGGGTGAGGTCGCCCGCCCGATAGGTCGCGGCCAGGAGCACGGGCTGCACGTCGGTGCTGCGCACCAGGTGATCGAAGAGCTCGATGCTGCCGGCGTCGGCCCAGTGCAGGTCCTCGAGGACCAGGACGAGTGGTCGTGAACCAGCGAGGTTGTCGATCGCCTCGAGTACGCCCTCGAAGAGACGGAGCCGGGCGAAGGGGCCAGGCTCGTGCACGTCGTCGTCGCCGAGGAGGAGTCGCTGCGCGTCGGCGAGACGGTCGGCGCCGACATCACCGTCGATCTTCCGGGCGAGGTCACGTAGGAGCGCGACGACGGCGCCGTAGGGAAGGGAAGCGCCGGCGGCCGGGGTGCGCCCGACGGCGACCAGCGCGCCGCCGTGCTCGGCCCGGCGCGCCAACTCGCCGGCGAGTCGGGACTTGCCCATGCCGGCCTCACCGGCGATCAGCGCGGTGGCAGCGCCCCGGTCGGTCAGGTTGCCGAACAGGTCGTCGAGGACGGCGAGCTCCGCGGCGCGGCCCACGAACGTCGGTGGGTGCAGGTCGGACCGCACGCGCGGAGTATCGCGCATCATGCGCCTTCGGTGACCGGGATGATCTCGTCGGCGACGAGGCCGTGGGCCTCGCGGTGGACCGCGGCGGCGGTCTCGGCGTCGGGCGCCTCGACCAGGCAGAACACCTTGCCGCTCGCTTCGTCGAACCAGTAGCGCAGGTAGTTGACGCCGTGCGCTCCCTGACACTCGAGATCGCGCTGGTGGGCGCCGGCGACCGCATCGGCGGTCAGGCCGTCGACCTTGTGATGGACGTCCATGAACAGTGGCATCGGGAGCTCCTTCAGCAGGGGATGTTGGTGTGGCAGAACGACAGGCCGGCGTCGGCGACGTCGGCCGTGACGGTGGGGGCGATCCGGTCGGCCGGCTCGTCGACCGTGGCCCGGCCGGCGACGAAGGCTGCTCCGAGGAGGGCGAGACCGGCGATGGCTTCCGCCGCGACGTGTGCGACCCGATGCGGGCTCCTCGCGGTCGGTGGGAGGGTGGTGGTGGCGACCATGGTGGGCTCCTTCTTCCGAACGGTGACGCCGGGTGGCGCCGGGGGCCGATCGGGGATGGATCCACCATGCGCCCGCCTGGCGGGGACGACATCGGGAGGTCTCCTCAGATCGCCCTGGTGCCCTCCTCAGATCGGCACTTCGGTCCATCCGCAGGCTTCGTCGTCGTCTACCTGTCACCAGCGCGAGTTGGACGACGAGGAACGAGATCGCAGCTGATGGACGCGCCGGCCGCCGGTCTTCGGCGGCGTCGCAACCGTCCTCAGGAGGCCGCGTCCTATCGCTCTCGGATGGCTTCCAGCTACCCGTTCTTCCAACTGCTGCCGAGATCAGAGCGGGCGAGGGCGGCGACGACCGCCACGGTGGCGAGGCCGACAGCGGCGCGGTCGGTGGTGCGGCGGACGAACCGTTCCTTCCGACCGCCGATGGACAGCAGCGACCAGCGCGACATCAGGCTGCCGGCGGAGCCGAGTGAGAGGACGCTGCCGGCGGACCCGATGGAGAGGACGCTCCCCGCACTGGCGAACGAGAGGATGCTGCCGGCGGAGCCGAACGACAGGATGCTGCCGACCGAGGCGACCGACAGCATGCTGCGGGACGAGAGCACGCTCAGCTCGGCGTGGTTCGAGCGGATCGACAGCACCGACTCGACGCTCTCGAGAGTTTCCAACCACCGCA